>CABVRV010000031.1 GCA_902500755.1 uncultured Nitrospira sp. | reverse complement strand
GATTTGTCCGGCAATCATTGGTGGATTCACACCCATATCGAGGACGTGCCGCCGGAGGAGATCAAGAAACGAGGCGACGTGTGGATGAAGCAGCAGAAGGGCTGCTGAGTACGATGTAGTGATGGAGAACGATGCAAATCGATCGCCAAGTTCAACGGATTCAGGTGTTTCTTCTTGCCGAAGGGTTGGCATTCTCTTTGGCAGCGCTGCTCCATGTCGGTCTTCCGACAGAGGGTTATGAACAGCGCGAGGCCATCATATTTGAAAGCATGCTGGGAGGTTTCTTGTTCTTGGGATATCTGGTTACCCGCTTTAATCCGTCATGGACGAGACGAACCGGCATAGCGATTCAGGGCATGGCTCTCTTGGGCACAGTGATCGGCCGCTTCAGCATCATCACGGGGCATGGTTCCTGGACAATTGTCGATCTCGTCTTTTACCGTGCCATCACGGCCGTCCTACTCTGGGGCTTGGTATTGGCGATCATTGCGCCGACCTTCAATGCTTTGGGCTCGCAAGGGATGAGCAGGTCCGATTGGTGAGTTCGCTCTGTCATGTTCGGTGGTCAATTGTCCCAAACAACTGGTCAATGATAAGTAAACGAATAACACTTATCAGCTTGTTCGTGCTCCTCTTACTCACACCATCGGTTGGGGTTTCTTTCGAACCGCTTACCGTGGTAGATCCTTTACCACCACAGCCGATCCCTCCGCGTCCTTCGCCGCCGCCCACGCCGATTCCACCATCACCCATCCCGACTCCGCCACCAGAACCGTTGCCTCCTTCACCCATCCCTTCTCCAAAGCCAATACCCATTCCCCCCACTGGGCCTCCAACACTGCCATCGCCATCGATTCCATAAAGAGTCGTGGTGCCTCGGAATTCTATGAGTCAAATCGGCGAATGCTCATTGTTTGAGTAAAGAACCAAACAGCGGGCAACAAATATGATTTGGCATCGTTTGTGCCAACGACTGAGGTCAGCGATCATCTTCATCGGTAGTCGATGAACCCTCGGGACGGGCTAAGGTCGAAACTAACGAACGATTACATCTGGACGTGCCAGCGGCCAAAGATTTCAGTGCAAGCACCGACACATCAAGAAAAGCGGCATAGGGTGCTGTTGGCCGTATCGGCACGCAGGCTCATGGCCAGAACACGAAGAGCGCAAGGCCGCCGGCGATGGCCGCTCCCACGGGCAACGCCAGCCGCACGAACAAGCGCGTCGAGCCAAGGAGCGTCGCGATGCCGGTCTTGAAGGCAAGGTTGGTGAGTGTCGCGATGAGGATGATTTGCCATGCGGTCTGTGACGACAACCGTTCCTGGTTCGCGAGCTGGGCCGTCGACAACGTGATGGCATCCACGTCGACGAATCCCGAGACGAAGGCGACTGCGTACAGGGCACGATCGCCGAAGTAGTCTTTCGCTGCAGCGGTCACAAAAATGATGAGCGCGTAGAGTACCGCAAACACAAGCGCACTCCTCAACTCCGCCGGATTCGATGGTTCCGGCATCTCGTTGCGGCCCTTGCGTACGACGCGCAGGAGGCCCAGAGAGATAAGAACCATCCACGCGAAGAAGACCGCGAGGGGGAGACCGATGTCCGGAAGGATGCGAGGCGCGACTACGGCCACCTCGACGATCACGCGCGCCGCCGCGACCGCGGACGCAATGACGATGACCACGGCCGCGATGGTCGTGGCGTCGACGTTCTCGCGCACCCGCCTGGCGTAGGCGACCGTCGTCGCCGTGCTTGAGACGAGGCCACCGAGCACTCCTGCGAACAGGATGCCGGCGCCGCCACTGAAAAGGCGATAGCTCACATATCCGGCGAGGCCGATACCGACGATCAGTACGACCATCCACCAGATTTCGCGGGGGTTGAGGACGTCGTATGGGCCGAAGGTCTGAGCCGGCAGCAGCGGCAATATGATCAGCGACACGAGCGCAAATTGCATGATGCCCTGCAGGTCGCGCTGGCTCAGGCGCCCGGCAAACGCGTGCATCGGCTGTTTCAGATGGAGGAGCACCGCGGTGAGGCCGCCGACGGCGATACCCGCCGGCCGGTAGTCGGTGGCGAGCAGCGCCCCGCACGCGTAGGTCAGCAGCGCGGCGACTTCGGTAGTCTGACCGAGTGTGTCGTCACGATTTCCACGTCTATTCAAGTTGCCGACCACGACGACGGAAGCGAGCGCGAGGAAGCCCCCCAGCAGCACGGACGCGCCCCACCGTTCGGCGAGAAAGGCGGTGACCGTACCGAATAACGCCACGAGCGGAAAGGTGCGGATGCCCCCGAACTCCGAGCCGGCGCGCTCCCGCTGCAGGCCGATCAACAGTCCCAGGCCCAATGCCAGGCTGAGCGCTTCGAGGACGGCCGTATCCATGTCTCACAGATAGCTGCGTTCTTCGCGCCACGCCTTGCAGGACTCGTGTGGGAACATATGCCATGTTCCTTTCAGTTGGTTTTTTTCAAACGGCGACAAATTGGACGGCTGGCGCGAGCACGGCAAGGGCGTCAACCCTGGTGTGCGATTCCATGGACGAACGAGCGAGGCTTTACTTGGAAAAGCCGACGTCCCTTTCTCAGGGCTTTTTCTCGCAGATCGGACCGTCGTCCGGCAATATCACGGGTAATGGCAGGCCGGATGAGATGAGGTGAGTCGAGCTTCTCCAGGCGCTCTTCGAAGACCACGAGATCATGATCGTCACCCAGGTAGTCGGCCAGCTTATCCGCACGCTTGACGAGCCTCTTCGCGCCATTCGTGCTGTTCCCATTCCATGCCTCCATCGCCTGGCCAAGGTATTTCACCTGCTTCCGCCACTCGTGAAAATTCTCGTTTGTGGGATCGGCACAAGCGATCGCAAGCGCCTCACGTCCCCGCCGGTAGACCCTTTGCAATCCACTGCATACCGATGCGGTATCAGACTGATCGAGCCGCCACTTTCGCATGCGTGCCGCTGCTGCAGTGAGGCATACCGCACTGTCCCTGGCGGCGTTCAGCGCGCGCAGTTCGGCGCGGGCCTGAAGCCGCGCCTGTTCCAGCGCTCGGCGCACTTTCAGGAGGAACCTTCGGCACGCCCCGCGCGGCAACGCGCTGATCAACTTATCCGCTGTCTCGCGAAGAATTGCCGCGTCTCGCACTCCGCTCAGCGGCCGCGCGGCATCGCGCAATGCGGCATTCTCACGGATATACGCCGCTTTGCCGACTGTGTCCCGCAATAGCCGCAGATTCGCACGAGCGCGCTTGAGTTCCTTGCGCGCGCGATGGATCTGCTTGTCTGAAGGATCACCCGCACGGAGCGCCTTGACCGCCGTCTCAAGGTGGCGCAGGAGCTCATCGCGCACGATTGCAGCTTGCAAATTGCCGGGTGCTGTCTGCTGCCTCATCTATGCACCTACCTTGGATGTCTGGGACGCGACAATGACACCTATCAGGCCCACCGTGATGAGGCACCCCGGAAATGCCGGTTCGTCCATCACCACGAGCACATCGAGCGCGTCGCCGTCTTCGCCGCGAGTCCCGGGTATCGAGCCGAAATCGTAAGGAAAGACGTGTCCGGCGGGCAGTATGCGCGATAGCTTAAAGCAGCCCAGCTTTTGGTCGAACTTGAATTTATTACGGCTCCCGCGGGGCGTGTCAATGATGACGTTTACCAATCGTGTTTTAGGTTCTCTCGGCCGAATGTTTGCAAATAACGAGGCCATATCAACACCCAAGGGAAAAAAGTCCCGGCCCATGGCTTTACGCTTGCTTACGTAGTCGTATTGTATCCCGTGTTCGTGCACTCTTCGAGCGAATGATCGAGTATCGTGACCACATCCGTACACCCGTGAAGGGAGCCTTTGCACCGAGCCTGGTCATTCTCGCTTTGCCTTTTGTTCATCGGCCAGCGTGCGATTTGTCATTCGCCGGACCAGTTCGTCGTAGGAATCAGCTCGAATAATCCGGTCGAATTGGCTTCGATAATTTTTCACCAGACTCACCCCATCGATCACGAGATCGTAGGCATACCATTTTCCATCTTTATTGATCAGACGATAATCGAGCGGATAATTGGTTTTGCTAGAGACCAGTTTAGTTCGAATCTCCGCATAGCCGCCTTCCATCCGCTCGTCAAGATACTCGACTTTCTCTCCTGCATAGTCGCCAATTTTTCCCGCATACCGGTCCGAGAGAAAAACCTTGAATGACTCGACAAACTTGGTCTGTTCTGGTTCGGTCAGACGACCCCAGTGTGAGGCCAGTGTCCGTTTGGACATCTCTCGATAGTCGAACCTGGTCGCCACAATCTCCTCAATGCGCCGGCGTTTTTCAGACTCTTGCAGTTTCGAATTGTCCAAAATGGCAAACACGCCGGAAAGCGTTGCCTTGACCACGGCCAGGGCAGACTCCGATCCTTGTTGAGAAGCCCCGACACTCCATGCCGGCCAGCATGCCATCATGAGGAGCGCAAGAACGCACGGTATAAATCTGCTCGCGAACAGAGGCCACCACGAGAATCTGATGGATCCACATGGATACATACGCGTCCTTTCTTTTGGCTTCTCGATGAGTGATTCCAAGGTTAGGCGATGATCCAGAGTCCTGATCCCCGCGCATCACGTAGTAGATGGTCGGTGATACCGCCGCCGAAAAGGCGCTTGACCCCAGATGTGCCAAACCTCCTCCTGAATAGAAACGTGCAATCCTGATTCCATGGCTTTATCAACAATTTCAGAGCGAATCGGCTACCCGTGTCGGACATTCTTTCCCTCACACGACGAATTGTCCTGACAATCGTTCAGCCTTTTAATTAGCTACAGCAAAGGCTCTGGGAACAATTCCTGGTTTGCTGACTCTCACTGACTCTTCCGTGGAATGCGATATGCAACAGGCAATAGATGTGGGCATGATGAAGCACCGAGCAGAGTGGAAGTTTCCTAATTCAAATCCTCAACCGTTCGAGAAAGGAGATTGAACATGAAAAACAAAGCCTGCTTTTTTGAGATTCCGGCTTCGGATTTTCACAAGACCAAGATATTTTATGAAAAGGTGTTCGACTGGAAAGTTGAGCTGTGTGGTGATGAAGGCGCCATGGCCCTCACAACAGCCGCGGATAAAGATCATACCCCAGTCGAAGTGGGAGGCATCAACGGTGGTTTCTACAAACAGAAATCCAAAGACGACCACCCGTCAGTGGTCGTCGAAACCGATTCAATAGACAATACGCTCAAGGCCATCGAGAAGGCAGGCGGGAAAGTCATGACGCCGAAACATGCCATCGGTGAGTGGGGATTCATGGCCGACTTCGCCGATCTGGATGACAACGTGATGTCGCTGTGGGAAAAACCGAAAAAATGAACCATGAATGAACGGGTTACGACTTGAATGTAGAGAAAAACACCGCGACTGGGGCCGCGTGCGGATGGCGATCCTGCCGGGCACCTCGCGCGTCGGTCATCATGAATGGTGGCACTGCATTCCACTTTGTCACAGAGGGGATCCATGCCTCGTTGAGACAGCCGATGGTAGTGGTCCAGGGTTGTGATGTGCTGATACCCCACAACTCGGCTACCAGTGTGCCGAACATGTTTCTTCCACGAATATCATGCATGGTGTGCTCAGAAGGAAATAATGAGCTGAGTTTTCGAGTAATGGGAACGGCACCATTATTCCAGTCATAAAAGCAACAAAGGAATCAGATCATGATCAACAGATCAAAACTCGCGAATTGTCTGTGGTTCGATCACGGCGAAGCCCGGAAAGCGGCGGAATTCTACGCGAGCGTGTTTCCCGACAGCCGAGTCGGAGCCGCGATGAAGGCCGCGTCCGACTACCCCGGTGGCAAAGCAGGAGACGAGCTGACGGTCGAATTCACGGTGCTTGGTCAGTCGTTTGTCGGACTGAACGGAGGGCCACAGGTCAAACCCAATGAAGCGGTCAGCTTCCAGGTCTTCACAGACGACCAGGCCGAGACCGATCGCTATTGGAACGCCATCGTCGGGAACGGCGGCGCTGAGAGCGATTGCAGCTGGTGTCAGGACTGCTGGGGATACTCTTGGCAGATCGTTCCACGGGCGCTGCTCGTCGCGATGAATCACCCTGACGAGGCTGCGGCGAAGCGTGCGATGGACGCCATGATGACGATGAAGAAAATCGACATTGCGGCGATTGAAGCGGCTGTCGCACGGAAGTCGTAAGAAGCGAACATCGCCGGTTGTCGATTTCCAACCCCTCGTTCGACTAAGAAGTAAGAATGTAGTTGGTCATAATCGTCAATCGACTCGACGAAAAGGAGAAACCATATGTCTACGAAAAACACCGTTCGCTTGCATCGAGTTGTGGCCGCCAAACCAGACAAGGTCTATCGCGCGTTTCTCGATGCCGACGCGATGAATAAGTGGCTGCCGCCGAACGGATTTACGGGCAAAGTGCACCAGATGGATGCGAAAGTCGGAGGCAAGTACAAGATGTCGTTCACCAACTTCACCACCGGCAAGAGCCATTCGTTCGGCGGCGAGTATCTCGAACTCGTACCTAATGAACGTCTTCGCTATACGGACAATTTCGATGATCCGAATCTGCCAGGGGAGATCAGGGTTACGGTCACACTCAAAGAAGTATCGGTAGGTACGGACCTCAACATTGAGCAGGAAGGTCTTCCCGATGTGATTCCGTTGGAAGCTTGCTATCTGGGCTGGCAGGAATCACTGCGGAGCTTGGCACGACTCGTCGAGCCGGATATTAAGGATTGATCCAAAAGAAGCAAGACGGGGTGACCTATTCCGATAGCATTCGCAACTCATGATCTTCATTTGACCTGAATTACCGGCCGATGGAGGTGGAACGATGAAAGATGTCATGAGAAATGAATTTAGCGTACCTGCAATCGTCGATCGGAGCACGTTCCAGGCCGAGCTGGACGCATTGCGGGTTCGCGAGAAGACCCACATGAGGGAAGGCGACACCATAGCGGCCGCTCGTCGGCGGCTCCCCATGGTCGAGGTGGATGGAATGACTCCGCTTATCGGCGAGCGTGGAACGGTGAGGCTGTTGGACGCATTCGAGGGGCGCCGGATGCTCATCGCCTACTACTTCATGTGGCATACCGGGCACCCGGCGGCGGAGCAGTGCGAAGGCTGCGCCTTGTACACGGCGCAGGTCCGCGAGTTGTCCTTTCTGCATTCCCGCGATGTCACGTACGCCACATTCTGCCAGGGCCCGTACGAAGAGAGTGCCCGGTACCGTGACTTCATGGGCTGGGAGATGCCATGGTACTCAGTCCAGGGAACGTCGCTCGACACTCTCTTGGACGGTCGCAGGGCGGGCACGATGTACATCGTTTGCTACCTGCGCCAGGGCGACAAAGTCTTCGAGACCTACTGGACAACGAGGCGCGGCGTTGAAGTGATGGGCAACAGCTACCCGCTGCTCGACATGACTGTGTACGGGCGGCAGGAATGGTGGGAGGATTCGCCGACCGGCTGGCCGCAACCGTGGAAGGACGACGAAGAAGAGAACCCGTACCGTATCAATGGACGTCCCATCGTCCAGTGGCCTCGAGTGAAGGCCGGACATTCCGACGATCTGGGGGCCAAGAGGGGCTAGACAGCGCGTATCATTTCTTCAGCCTTCTGCCCAAAGGCGAGATGAAGAGGGCTTCGAACTCACCATGGAATGGCTATGCCGACACGATCAGGTTGATTGGCGAGATGCACATTGAGATCGGACTATGAGCCAGTTAATCTTTCGACTGCCGACACATAGTGTTACTCGCACCCTCCAAAAAGGCGACCAGCGTGCGAAGCCAGGCAGCCATCCAGGCCGACGACCTTACCGCCACAAGTGCGACGAGATCAACACGTGGGATCGAGGACTCGGGGTCTACTTTGACGACCCGAGCGGCCACCTGCTGGAGATCATCACCCGTCCCTACGGCAGCGGTGGTACGACAGCATCACAACCTCATCCGTTGTTTGCGCAGCCACTCGATCCCGAAGATCACGAGGATTGCCTGTCTGATCAGCAAGCGAAGAGCAGTGGAGGCAGGCTCGCTAGTAGGAAGCGACCGAAACAGAACCTCGACGTTGATGAGGGAAGGGCGGGGGCCAACAAACAGAAAGGAGTGAAAGAACATGGCGACACACACTGATCCGGTCTGCGGAATGCAAGTGGATGAACAGCGCTCGGCAGGCGTATCCGAATACAAGAACAAAACTTACTATTTCTGCTCGCAAACTTGCAAACAGAAGTTCGACGCAAGCCCTGAGCGATACGCCAAACAAGCGTGATCGAAATCGCGGCAATAGCTATTGGTTGACAGAGGTGAGATGGAACGATTTGGCGGAGCGTTTAAGAACGCGCTTGACTGGCTTGAACTCTTGGGGAGACCGTCAACCTTCTTATCTGACTGACAAGGCGATTCATTTGGCGATTTCGTTGTGTCACATCATCAGGCCTGACGTTTACTTCGGCGACCCGAGTGACCATCTGCTCGAGCTACTTACCAGGCCATAGGTCGATATTCTCAAGACGACGTCGCGTCGATTTGGGACCTCGATCGGTTTCTTCACGATCATGGACTTGCGCCGCAATCGATTCTAGGCGTCGCGTATCACCTCACGATCAGTGTGGTGCTGATCTGGGGGTTGACCGTCTCTATCAGAACGCCGGCCTTTCCAAAACCGCCCTAATTGGCCTCGTGTGTTCGAATCGATAAGACCTCTCATGCGCCCAGGCACCGACGTGACTAGAGGTTGTGCTAGGTGTGGGGATCGTCAATTGTTGTTTGACTGGAACATCTTCAGAAAAGATGGCCAAAGGGTCGACCTGACGATTGTTTTAAAATTGTGTTGCTCGCGTAGCCGGATCACATCCACCTTGTCGCATCAGCGGCACACGTTCTTGAGGGAGGTGAAGACAATGATTCGAATACCTCGCATCGCGTCCGGACTCATAGCGTCCTGGCCCTCGCTCGCCTTGGCGGAAGAGTTTGAGGGATCTTATCGAGGGATTGGGTCGATCTACTTCACGCTCATCGGCGCGATCCTGATCTATGGTGTCTATGACAGTTTTGGAAAACGGGCCGCCTATATCGTGGGGCCTCTCATTGTGATCGGGTTATACGTGATGCTCCCCACGAGATAATAACAGAACACTTGCGACACGCTAGATGTGGGGGAAGTTATGCGTCGCACCTCTTCTAGCGGTGTTATGTCTAGGGTATGTCCCGGGCCACACGGGAAGGACAAGTCAGCCGGTTTTTTGTGCGGACCTCTCTGGGCTCATAGCCCAGAGAATATAGGGCTCGTCAAAGCATTTTGCTTCTGTAAGGCTAAACGATCGATTCACATTCGGTGTGATCAGGAGGATTCGTTCGGCTTATCACGCTGCGTTCCATGTAAACGACGACGAGTTTGACACTATTATTCGCCCTCTACATGGAGGACTTCCACTCTTCTAGAGGTGGAACAAGCGGGCGAAAAGGAGGTGAACTCATGAATGAAAATCTCGACAAAGTGAAGACGTTGGCCCTAGATTTGCGGAACGGCAAACAATTCCCACGTAGCCCAAGGGAAACGCTGGCCGGGTATGTGTTAGCTGCCCGAGCGGTGGACAAATGCCGCGCCGATCTCCTCGGCTGGCAAGGGGAATACCATTCCAATTGCCCGCTCGACCAGCAGTGGTTGAAGTTCACCGGAATAGATTATGGCGCCTTCAGGTCGTTTGTCGCTACCGGCGCGACGGATGAGGAAGTCGCCGAATGGATTGAGGAGCAGGCCAAGAAACGTTGGCGTGCGGAGATCGTCGTCTGGAACAATCAACAGCGCGACCGACGATTGAGTGATCTGACGCCTGAGCTGCAAGAATTCATGGAGGATTACATCGCTGCCTCTGTCCCGCACCACAAGGTCGTGTATCACTATTTCGACATTTACGATATTGAGGAGGGACGGCTCTGAGCATCTGACCGATTCAGAGATAACGGCCAAGCTGACCACTGCGCTGGGCCAAGAAGTGAGTTACAACGCAGTGTCACCTGAGGCGTACTGCAGCTTGAACTTTCCCGGAGCCGATGATCTCGGCAACATGTTTCAGTTCAAGCGCGACTTCGAGTCGTACTTCTGCGGGGCGCAAGCCTGACGTCGCCATAAGGCCGATGGACCTAGAGGTCGAGAGCGGCGCGAATCTGCTGCACGAGCGTTGACGGAGCTTCGGAGGCATCGAGCGTTAGGGCGTTGATCGGCTCCTCCAGAGTTTCGAGTTGACTGTCGAGCAAGTCTGCTTTCATGACATGATCGGCTCGATGGAGCAGGCGTGGTTCCAACAGGGCTCGATCAGCTTTCAGGTACGTGATCCGTACCGAATGATAGTGGTGTCCAATGACGATTGCGCGATAAGCGGACTTCAAAAGAGAACTCGCCAGCACCACACGGGTTCCGGTGGTCACCCATTCAGTGATCGCTATCCGAAGGCGTTCAAGCCAAGGACCTCGATCCTCGTCCGTGAGCGGTATATTCCGCCTAATCTTGTCGAGGTTGTCAGGCGGATGAAAATCATCTCCATCGACAAAACGCCAGCCCAGTTCCTTCGCCAATTGTCGACCGACCGTCGACTTGCCGGCACCCGCAGCTCCCATGAGGATGATGACGTGAACGAGCCTATTCATCGCATATGATGGGGGTATTACAGGACCCATGAGCCCATGACAAGGTCCTGGCCTGGTTGATATCGCGCAACCCTACCTAATCTGGCCGTCTGAGTAGGAGTGGCTTTCTCGATACATGACCGCATCGCTTCCTTCTTGATGGCTCGCGTGATTTTCATGATCGGTCCTGACGATTCCGATTCCGTCTGCCGGCATCTTCCACAGCACCCGATCCCATCAAAAGTGTCGCATGCCGGTCGGGTCCGCACGACTGGGGTTAGTCCTAGTACGAGCAATCCGCCGTTAGAAGTAAATAGAAGCAGAGTCGTAGTTGAGCAGTCGAACGAACGGAGGTGATCCGGTTGTGATTCACGAGGGCTCAATATGACCTCGGCCGAACTATTTGTTCGCTGTCTTGAACGGCAGGGTGTGCGATTCGCCTTCGGCCTACCCGGCGAGGAGAATCTGGACTTAATGGATGCCCTGGTGGATTCGAGCATTCGCTTCATCGAGACGCGACATGTATCCCGAGCGAAGTGTGGTGGCCGTCACCGGTGACGGAGGGTTTCTCATGAACTCACAGGAACTGGAAACGGCGGTCAGACTGCGTCTTCCGATCGTCGTGCTGATTTGGCGAGACGACGGTTACGGAGTTATTCGCTGGAAACAGCAACTAAAGTTCGGTCGTAGCGCGTTCGTGGATTTCGGCAATCCCGATCTGATTCGCTATGCGGAAAGTTTCGGCGCCGTCGGCTATCGCGTCAACGCGTCTTCGGAACTGGCGCCTATTCTGGTCGAGGCCCTGAGGCAGCCGGGACCGGCCGTCATCGATTGCCCGGTGGATTACGACGAGAATAGTCGCTTGACCGAACGACTGCGTGCCATCCCTCGAGAGGAGATCGCCTATCTATAAACGATTACTGGACTGTTACCTATATTCATCTTCATCCGATGTCACTCACCTCAAACGGATGATGGGTTATCTGCAACTGAACAACACGACGACGGCAGGGTGGTGTGGACAGAATAATCTCGACCCAATCATTTCATTGTGAAGAGGAGAAACGACCATGGAACCAACTATGCAGTATGAGGCAGTCGGCACGGACGAACAGGTTCGAGACGCAATCGCGCAAGGGGCAGTGACCAAGCAATACCTGGCTAAGCCGCAGCAAATCGCCGGTTCACTGAATCGCCTCAGGTCGACGGAAATCGCAAGCTACCTGCAATACAAGCAACATGCCTATATGGCGGTGTCTCTCCTCTCGCCGAGCCTCAAGACGGAATTTGAACAGCATGCCGACCAGGAGCTGAACCATGCCGATCAGCTGGCCGGTCGGATCCAACAGCTCGGCGGCGTGCCGATTTTTGACTTGCAGGAGCTCGCGAGTAAGGCCGCCGCAATCGGTGTCCATCCCGAACAAGGCACCTCACTGACCGAGATGGTCATCGAGGATCTGGTGCTTGAGCGGAGGCAAGTGGAGGCATACAGCGCCTTGATTCGGGAGATCGGCGAGAAGGATCTAATTACGCGAGAAATCCTTCTTGAAATTCTCGCCGAAACGGAGGCTCATGCGAGCGAACTGGCTGACTTCCTCAAGCGTTCCAGCGAGAAGCGCTGATCACGTCTTGGTCATCACATTCGTGACCTACTCCGCAGCACGCGGGAATTGGACCAGTGATAATGACAACGGAAGATTTCATAAAGAGGATGACAAATATACCCTTTGCATGGAGCTCCGTCGGGAAAGCGGCGATCATTCTCCTTGTCTGCGGAGGCGTCGCGCTGGTCGTAGGATTGTTGTATGCCAGCGGGGCCGCCGACAGTTCGGCACAGGACATTCAGCCCGTGTCTTTCAGCCACAAATTCCATGCCGGTCAATTGGAGATATCCTGTCTGTTTTGCCATCGCTATGCGCATGTCTCATCCGTCGCCGGTGTCCCGTCCATGCAGCTCTGCATGGGATGCCACCAAAACCTCGGGGAAGAAACACCCGAAACCAAGAAACTTCTGGGGTATTGGGAAAATGGGACGCCGATTCAGTGGATCCGGCTCCAGCGCCTTCCGGATTTCGTCTATTTTACGCATGAGATGCATCTCCATCATGGAGTGGACTGTGTCCACTGTCATGGCAGAGTGGAGGAGATGCCGCACACACCCAGGGCTTCGAGCTTCGAAATGGGATGGTGTCTGTCCTGCCATCGACAACAAGGGGGATCGCTCGACTGTCTGACCTGTCATAAGTGAAGCGGCAGCGGTCATGAATGGGTACTGTTCATCCTGGAGGGAGGATGTAGGTGGATCTTCGACGACGAACGTTCCTCAAGTTGGCCGGTGCAACCACAGCCGGCTCGCTCATCCCTGGATGTAAAGAAAATGTTCACCAGCTTGTCCCTTATCTTCTTCCGGACGATCAGATCGTGCCAGGGGTTGCCGATTGGTATGCGTCTGTCTGCGGGGAATGTCCTGCCGGATGCGGCATTCTCGTTCGAGTCATGGAAGGACGAGCCAAGAAAATCGAGGGCAATCCGAGTCACCCGATCAATCGGGGAAAACTCTGCGCTCGGGGTCACGCGAGTCTGCAACGGCTATACAACCCTGATCGCATTCGCGGTCCGTTGAGGCGAGCCGGCAAGCGAGGCGAGGGAAGGTTTGAGCCGATCTCCTGGGATGAGGGGATCGCAAGTTGGCGCGAGCGTCTACAGACTCATCGCGGACATGCTTTGATGCTGAGCGGACCCCTCTCAGGCACGACCGCGCAGGTCGTGAAAGCATTCATGGATCACATCGGCGGGCCTCTGGTCATCCATGATCCCTTGGTCGATCATGCATTGATCAGCGCCGTTGACGCGAGGTTCGGACGGCAAGTGGTGCCTGATTTCGATCTTGCAGAAAGCGATTACGTTTTGTCGTTCGGCGCTCCGCTGCTCGAACATTGGCGCTCTCCGGTGGCAATGGGGATTGCCTATGGCCAGATGCGACAAGGACGCCCAGCCGTCCGGGGCCGCCTCATCCAAGTCGAACCCCGCATGTCTCTGTCGGCGGCGAACGCCGATCGATGGATTCCCATCCATCCCGGCACAGAAGGCTTGCTCGCGATCGGAATAGGACAGCTGTTGCTCACAAGGCAGGACACGTCGACCGACGTCGGGAATAGTGACGCGTACCCAGACCTCTTTAAGGCGTTCGATTTGAACGAAATCGTTCGGCGAACCGAAGTCGGTTACGATGATATCGAACGGCTCGCGGTCGAATTCAGTTCGGCTCAAGCGCCCGTAGCGATCGCCGGCGGCCCGGCATCGGCCCATACCAACGGAACGGCGGCGCTTACCGCGGTCAACGCTCTTAACATGATCAGAGACAGGGTGGGGAAGCCGGGTGGGGTGCGATTCTTTGAGAGCATGAACCCGTCGATATTCGACCAGAAGGAAGCTCCGATCAGCGAGCGGGGCTTTTTGGAGCTGATCAACGAGGCGGATGCCGGCCGGTTTCCTCTGGTGCATCTCCATCATTGCAATCCACTACACACGATTCCCCCGTCGATCCCTGTGCGCCGGCTCTTCGAGCGCGCGGAATTCATCGTGAGTTTCAACTCCTTCATGGATGAGTCTACGGATCTGGCAGACCTGATTCTTCCCGATCACGTTTCTCTGGAAGCCTGGAGTGATCATGAGCACCTCGACGAAGGGAGGGTGCCGGCCGTAGGGCTCGCCCAGCCGGTGGTCAGGCCTCTCTATGACACTCGAGCCGTCGGCGATGTGATGATGGAAGTCGGTCGGAGTATCGATGAAGGCGTGCCCGAGATTTTATCCCATGAAACCATCCGCGACGCCATCAGATCGAACTGGGAAGCCTTGTTATCACAGCGAAATCGAACCAACGAGCCGGATTGGTTTGAAACCGCGTGGATTGAGCGACTCAAAGAGGGCGGTTGGTGGGGGCCGGCGCGCGGGGTCCAGTCTCCTGGGCAGGACCGTCGTTCGCCGGGCTATGAATATGAATCGGCTCTGTTCGACGGTGATGCCGCTGAATTTCCGTTCTACTTTTACCCGTATCCCTCGCTCGCTCTAGGGTACGGCGAAGGCGCGAACCTTCCGTGGCTCCAGGAAATGCCCGATCCTCTCACAACGGTGGTCTGGGCAACCTGGGCTGAAATCAATCCCAAGACAGCCATGTCGCGAGGTATTCGACAAGGAGACCTGATCCGCGTGACCTCACCGCACGGCTTCCTCGACATACCGGCCGTTCACTTCCCTGGAATCCGTCCCGACCTGATCGCTGTTCCCATCGGTCAGGGCCATCGGACTTATGGACGGTATGCTGCCAATCGCGGAGTCAATCCGCTGGCCCTGTTGGGGGCGCTGTTCGACCGTGACTCGGGTCGGCTGGCAACGGCCGCGACTCGCGTGCGCATCGAGGCCACCGGACGAACAGGATCACTCACGATGATCGAGCAACGAGAGATGCACGCAATGCGGGATCTGATCGGCATCGATCGGATCAACACGTGGATCCGCGGTTCCGGAAAGGAGTAGGCCATGACCGAACCCAAACAGTCCTCGTCCTCTGTTCCCGGTCCCTACAAATGGGAAATGGCAATCGATCTTGACCGCTGTACAGGATGCGAAGCCTGTGTCGTAGCCTGCCATGCGGAAAATAACATTCGTATTTCGGGAGAGCAGGAAGCTGCAGAAGGTCGCGCAATCAACTGGATCCGCATCGAGCGCTATTGGGAGGGCGAGTATCCCGACGTCACAGTCAAATTCATGCCGGTCCTGTGCCAACAATGCGGGGACGCGCCCTGCGAACCGGTCTGTCCGGTCTATGCGTCCTACCACACACCGGACGGGCTCAACGCGCAAGTGTACAACCGATGCATCGGCGTCCGCTATTGTGGGAACAACTGTCCGTATACCG
Organism: uncultured Nitrospira sp.; assembly: GCA_902500755.1. GTDB lineage: Bacteria > Nitrospirota > Nitrospiria > Nitrospirales > Nitrospiraceae > Nitrospira_D. The sequence continues at coordinate 21,142 of CABVRV010000031.1, read as the reverse complement.
TCAGGCAATTCAATTGGTTCGATCCCCATTGGGATCCTCCGCTCCAGGAACAACTCAACCCCGACGTGACGGTGCGGCAGAACGGCATCATGGAAAAGTGCACGTTTTGTGTCCAGCGGATTCGCGAGAAGAAAGAACTGGCTGAGAAGGAAGGTCGTCGGGTGAGGGATGGAGAGATTGCGCCGGCCTGCGTTCAATCGTGTCCCACGTCAGCGCTCGTCTTCGGGGATCGGAACGATCCGGACAGCCAGGTGTCGAAACTGGCGCGGCAGGACCGGGGCTTTCATCTACTGGAATCACTTGGGACCCATCCCGCCATCACGTATTTAAAACGGATAACATAAGAGACAGTGCTGCATGCTGAGGATCCTGGAGCGGGGAAGGACAGCCGGAGATGGAACAAGAGAAGAGACGGTGGGAACAAATTCCGAAGATCAATCAAGATCTCTTGGCGCCCCTGCTCACGACCCACTGGACCTATTTTCTGTTGGTTGGTGTGCTGGTATGCCTGGTGGCGGCCGGCGCCGGCGCCTGGACCTATCAGGTCCAAACCGGCATCGGGCAAACCAATATGCACCCGCCGATCTTCTGGGCGGTCTATATCGCGTCGTTCATCTTCTGGGTCGGTGCGAGTCATTCAGGCACATTCATCTCGGGCGTGCTGCGCCTGAGCAAGGCAGAGTGGCGAAGGCCCGTCACGCGAATCGCTGAATTGATGACGTTCATCTCATTGATGATCGCCACCCTGTTCGTCTTCTACCATCTGGGGCGCGTCTGGCGCTGGTACTACCTAATTCCTTATCCCAATCAGCGGGAGCTGTGGCCGAATTTTCGGTCACCGCTCATGTGGGATGCCATCGCCGTGTTCACTTATGCGACTGCGAGCACCATCTATCTGTATCTGCCGCTGATTCCTGATTTTGCGCTGCTGCGGGAACGGATCGACGGTTGGCGCAGGCCGCTGTACCGAGTGCTCTCGTTCGGATGGACCGGCACGCAGAACCAATGGCACGTCCTCGAAACGGCCCTGCGGATCATTACGCCGTTGATCGTGATGGTCATGGTGTCGGTCCATTCCATTGTCGGATGGGATTTCGGCGTGTCGCTGGTCCCCGCCTGGCACTCCACGATCTTCGCGCCCTATTTCGTCGTGGGCGCGGTGCATTCCGGGGTGGGACTGGTCGCGATCGGGCTCTACGTTCTTCGCAAGATCTATCACCTCGAGAGCTATATCACGCCGGAGCATTTCGACAAAATCGGTAAGTTGTTGGTCGTGACGACGCTGGTCCTGGCCTATCTGTATTTCGCCGAACTGCTCACCATCTGGTACGCGAACATTCCCGATCACATGTGGGTGGTGGACGCGTTATTGAGCGGTCCCTTTGCTGTCCCCTTTTGGTTCATGGCGACCTGTATTTACATCATCCCGCTGGCCACACTGACAAGCCCGGCCTTTCGTCGATGGCCGTTGGGCGTCATGATCGTCGGCGTCCTCATCAACATTGGAATGTACATCGAGCGTGTCTTGATTTTGGTGCCCCCCTTGTCCTATCCACGATTGCCGTTCAATTGGGGAAGCTATTTCCCGTCCTGGGTGGAAATGACCATCATCGTCGGATCATTGGCGTTGGCGGTCCTTCTCTACGCCCTGGCCGTCAAGGTTGTCCCGGTAATTTCTATTTGGGAAGAAAAGGAAGGACTCGTTCATGGCGCCCATCACGGTAAATGAGATGACAGTGCTGGCTCTCTTCGAGCCATCCGGTTATCCCGAATCGCTTGTCGACGAGCTTCGGAACGCGGGCGTGCGGGAGGACGCGGTCGAGGTCCTCTCGCCGTTGCCGCTTCATGAGGCGGCCTTATTGCGTCCCGCACGTGTCCCATTGCACCGTATCGCGATCATAGCCGGTTTGCTGGGCATCGGCCTCGGCGTCATGGTCGCCGCCGGCACCGCGCTTTTGTACCCTATCGTGACGGGAGGAAAACCGATCGTGGCCCCTCCGGTCGTCGGTATTATCGCCTTTGAAATGATGATGCTCGTGGCGATCGTCACGACGTTCGCAGCGATGCTCATCCGGCTTCGGTCGGAAAGTCGAAACGCTACCGAGCGCGATCCACGCATCGATGATGGGCTCATTGAGGTGGTCCTCTCTCTGACCCATGATTCGGCTCGGCTCGAGGCAGTACAGGCACTTCTGCAACGGGCCGGCGCGCTGGAAATCCGGTATCGTCATCCGACGTTGTCGGCGCCGCATGGAGCGGAGCGAGAAGGACAGGCGACCGCCGCTGTCCTCGTCGCGACCTCCCTTCTGTGCGGGGTAGAGGCTTGTTCACGCGACATGCAAGAGCAACCGTCCTATCAGCCGCAGGAAGCGCCGCGCCTCCATTCGCCCGTAGGATCGGTGTCGCGCGACAACCGGTCGGTGCTCAAGCCGCTCTCCACGCAACAGGTGTTCGATGAAGGAGCCAGACTCTTTCGTATCAACTGTTCTCATTGTCATGGACGGGATGGGACCGGCAACGGTCCGGTCGTCGCCTATTTGAAGGAGCCACCAGCGGACCTGCTCGCTCCAGACGTACAGGCATTATCCGAAGAAGCACTCTACGATACGGTGACGAATGGGCTCGCCATTGAGGGGAGGGATGTGATGCCACCCTTTAAAGGAGAAATGTCCGCTGAACAACGGCGCTCCGTGGTCGCATACGTCAAATCATTGTCTCAACCGTAACAGGACGGTTCGTAGCCGGTGCGTCGATCCTATATTGTTATGCAGACACTTCCTGCCATCGAATTTCCGCTGATCGGAAACAGTCTGGCAATCGGACTGTTCGCTCTCCTGCATATCTTACTCGCGGGGTTGGGAGTCGGATTTATGATACTCGCGCCGTTGGCCGAATCGGTCGGAGAAACACGGCCCTGGTTGCTTGAGGCCGCGCGATCGATGACGCGGTTTACGATCGTCACCTACACGGCGAGCTTAGTGTTGGCGGTCATCATGGTGGATCTGTTCATCGGTCTGTTCCCGCTCACCAACGCGCACTTGTTCAACCGATTCCGGTACCCGATCTTCGTCGCGATGATCGCTTTCCTCTTGCAGCTCTTCGCGCTCTATTCCTACTACCATTATTGGGAGGCCTTGCGCGCGAGGAGTCCACACATTCATCGGATGCTCGGATTCCTCGCGGCCTCGCTCATATTGATCTGGGTCGCCGTGCTCGACGGAATCGGGTCGTACATGCTTACTCCGGCGACGGGGGACGATGCATGGAGCCGCCTCGCAAATCCGACCTGGGCCCCTCTGGTCGTGCATCGCTTTTTGGGGAACCTTGTCATGGCGGGATATGTCGTGGCGGGGTATGCAGCGTGGCGGCTCTCCGCCGCGCGAGGGGAGGACGTCGACTATTATGTGCGTCTGTTGAAGGCGGGCCTGTTGGTCGGATTCATCATGCTGATGATTCAGCCGCTGAGTGGTCTGTTCTACGCCATGGCAGTCAACGCGTCCGCGCCGGAAGCCTATCGACAATTGACGCAGGGCCCCTATCAGCCCTGGATCTATGCTCAATTTCTGCTGATCGGCTCGTTATTCCTCGGCAGTCATCTGTGGCTTCAAAACGCATTGTCGACCGGGAAGCCGGGGCGGTGGAGCGCTGTAGCTGCCGGCTTGTTTGCGTTGGCGATGGTGCTGTCCGTCGGCCATCCGGACCTGCGGCGCATGTGGACCTTTGCCCTCGTGGCGCTGAGCGCCGTGGCACTGTACCGATCCCGCACCCTGTTCACCGACGTCTCGCCGGCGGAATGGCACCGAAGACCGGTCATTCGACACCTGTCAACCGCCTTGGCGGTCGTTGCGGTGCTGACATACCTCACGATGGGTATTATCCGAGAGACCGCGCGCCGTCCGGATACCGTGCGTAACGTGATCTCACTCCAGGATGAGGCCAGGCAACCCGCGATGGATCGATCCGGAGCGCAGGTCGACGCGCATCGTCAGCCTCGACAGGGTTCGGAGAAACTCCATGGGCCTTGAGGCGCTCAACATGCCAATGATGTACGGCCGTGTTGCCATCGCCTTGGCGGCGCTGAGCCACAGTCTTTTTGCCACGCTGGTCGTCGGCAGCGCGGTGATCGGCGCGGTGGTAGCGACGCTGGCGTACGTGACGGATCAGCCTCGGTATCGGCGGCTGGGGGGCATGATCGCGTTCGTTCTGGTGTTGAGCACCGCCACGATCTCGTTTCTGGGAGTGTCGTTTATTTTCACGCTCAACATCTTTTGGCCTCGGTTTTGGCACAAGATCTTTCGGATCATGTTCTGGCCGTTCGTGCTGGAAGGCGTGTTGTTCCTCGGCGAAGCCGTCTTCGCCTATCTTTGGTACTACCTCTGGGTTTGGTCGTCCCTCGCGGGATGGCGCAGACGCGTGCATCTCGCATTCGGCTGGCTCGCCGCCGTCTGCGCGGTGGTCGCGATGTTCTTCATCGATATCACCGCGTCCTATATGTTGACGCCCCACCCTCCCGACTCGGCATGGGCCAATATCTTGAATCCGACCATGATCGATCTCGATCTCCACCGGTGGTTCGGAAACTTGACCTGGGCTGGGTTTGCCCTCGCGGCCTTGTGTGGTGCCGCGTTCCTGCGCTCCCAGGAAGAGGAAGAGCGTCGCTTCTATCGCTGGGCCGGCGGTGTGTGCTTCGCCGTGGGCTTCGGGGCGCTGCTGATCATGCCGGTGATTGGCTACCAATACTTGCTGCATGTGCGGTACGCCGAACCGCAGGCTTTCCACACCCTCATGCTCGGCGCCCGTTCATGGCTGTTTGATCTCGTTGCCTTGCTCTACGGGCTGATCGCCGTGCTGGGTTCTTCGTATATTCTTCGCATCCTCCGTTCGTGCAGCGAGCCGGGCAGCGTCGTCCGCCTGATCATGCCGTCGTCCTTGGTCGTGCTCGTCGTCGCCTGGGTCGTCTTCGCCATGCCGTATCAACTACAACACGTTCCCGTATTTTCCCGGCTGACCGACGCGGCGATCAATCCGTTCGGCAAAATGCAGCCGAACAAATATTTCGCGATCGCGGCGCTCGTGTTCTTCGGCTTGCTGAATTGGATCCTCTTCCTGCGTTCCTTCGCCGGTCATGCTTCCTGGTGGAAGACCGGCGGCGCGAGCGGCCAGGATCGCGCGAGCCAGAAGATTCTCATCGCGATCGCCGGTTGCGTCATGTTGACGATGGTAAGCATGGGCTGGGTGCGGGAAACGGCCCGCGCCTACAACGGGTACCTGGTCTACGGCGTCATGACTCTTGAGGATGAACGGGCTACGTATGAAGGGAGGCCGGCCCCTTGATACGACAATGCCGCAATCGGGGTCATTGTCGAGCTTGTGATGATACTGCGACACCAAAGAGGTGCACCATGAAGATCGATCGGCGTTCGTTGCTTCGTTTTTCTCTCGTCTGGCCGGCGTCCCTGCCGCTCTGGCCCGGTACGTTGTTACAGGCGGCAGAATCCAAGGATGATCGGCGGGAGGAAACACTCACGAAGGCCCGCCCGGCCACGGCCGACAGCCTCGCCGACGCGATTGTCATCAAGCACGAGAATGTGTTCTTCGTGGCACGGCCGGACGGAAGCGTGCCCCTGAAGGACTCTCATGGCATGGGTCTCTATTATCACGACTGTCGCTATGTGAACGGCTATGAAATTGAACTGGCTGGAAGGAAACCGGCTCAGCTGTCGGCTTCGTCGGCCCAGGGCGCGATCGGTGTCTTTGCGTTGACGAACTCCAGAATTGAGCTGATGGGCGGGCATGTCCTTGATGCGGAGGAACTCGGCATTACGTGGCGACGCCTCATCGACAACGAAACCCCGGCGCTGCGCGACCGCCTGTACATCCAGAACTTCACACTTCAGGCGCTCGAGTTTCCCGTTACATTGACGATTCAATCCGCCTTCGAAGATCTCTTCGCCGTTCGGGGGCTGTTGCCCAAGCGCTTGGGCACGCTCCATCCTCCGTCCTGGGAGGGCGACCGATTGTGCTTCTCCTATGACGGCAAAGACGGGATTGTTCGCACAATGACGGTCTATTTTGACCCGCCCCCCACCAAGCGGCAGCGCACGACGGCGGAGTTCGTCGTGCGCTTGAGCCCCCGCGGCCAACAGCGAATCGATGTCACGCTCGTGATCGGCGAATCCAAGGGCCGGGCGGCCGCCGGCCGTTCAAGCCCCGGTCCGGAGGACTTCAGCCGACTGGATAGCGACCTCGAACGGGAAACGCAGGCCTGGATGACGCATGTCACTAAGGTGGTGACCAACGGATCGGCCCTCGATCAACTCATGGAACGCTCTTTCCGCGGACTCCGGGTCCTGCGCACACACTTGGGGAACGAAACCTATTTTGCGGCTGGAGTGCCATGGTTCGTCGCGTTGTTCGGACGCGACAGCCTGATCACCGCCTGGCAAATGCTGGCTTATCATCCACGGATAGCCGAGCAAACTTTGCGCCTATTGGCAAAATATCAAGGTGCGAAAGAGGACCAGTGGCAGGACGAGCAGCCGGGAAAAATTCTCCATGAATTACGGATCGGAGAGATGGCGAACCTGAGCGCGATTCCCCATACCCCGTTCTATGGAACGGTCGATGCCACTCCGCTGTTCTTAATGCTGATCGCGGAACATGCGGCATGGGCCGGCTCTCTGAGCCTCTTCGACGAATTGCGGGCTTCCATCGAACGGGCACTGTCCTGGATGGATACCTATGGCGACCGGCATGGGGAAGCCTATCTCACTTATACCAGCCGGTCGAAAGACAAGTTGATTAATCAGGGGTGGAAAGACTCGGGCGACGCGATTGTGAATGCCGATGGCGAGGTCGCTGTGCCGCCGCTCGCGCTGGTTGAGGTGCAGGGCTACGGTTATGCCGCCAAACTTGGGATCGCGGAGTTGTTCAAGCGGGCCGGCGACCAAGATCGAGCGGATCGCCTGATTCGAGAGGCACAGCGGCTGCGTGAGCGGTTCAACCGGGATTTTTGGATGGAGGATGAGGATTGTTACGCGCTTGCATTGCAGGGGGACGAGCGGCCGGCCGCCGTCATTTCTTCCAATGCGGGGCAGGCCCTGTGGACCGGCATCGTGGACCAAGACAGAGCCGAACAGACGATCAGGCGACTCATGGCTGAGGACATGTTCAACGGATGGGGCGTCCGCACCCTGTCGTCAAAGGCGCGAGCCTATAACCCCATCGGCTATCACCTCGGCACGGTTTGGCCGCACGACAATTCGATCCTAGCGGCGGGATTCCGCCGCTATGGACACGATGTGGATGCTCTGCGGATCTTTCACGGGCTGTTCGACGCCGCCTACCATTTTCATGCGCATCAGCTTCCGGAATTGTTTTGCGGTTTCGGCCGGACGGAGTACGAAGTCCCCATCAGTTATCCCGTTGCCTGTCATCCGCAGGCTTGGGCCTCCGGCGCGCTTCCGTTTCTCTTGACGACTTTACTCGGCTTGACACCGGATGGGTTCGAGAAGCGGCTCCGCATCAAGCGGCCGATGTTACCCAATTTTCTGGACCGATTGGAACTGCGGCGGCTGCATGTGGGTGGAGCGGTCGTCGATCTCGCTTTTCGACGTGGGACGCAGGGTGTGGACGTCGACGTGGTGAAGTTGCAGGGTGTGCTGGACATACAGGTGGACAATGAGAGTCGTGAAAGGAACTGAGGTCGAGACGATGGACATGACCACCGCATTGGGACTGCTGGCAGGCATGCTGACGACGATCGCCTTCTTGCCGCAAGTGATCCGGATCTGGAGGAGCAAGTCGGCCAAGGATCTTTCGATGACTATGCTGGTGACTTTCACGACCGGCGTCTTCTGCTGGCTGGTGTACGGCCTGATGATCGATTCGCTGCCCGTCATCATTGCCAACGCCGTGACGTTCGTGCTCGCCGGCATGAACGTGATGCTTAAATTACGTTACGGCTAAGGTGTGCGCGCATTCTGAACCCTCGCTCTATTTCATGGCGGGGCTGGTCGCCTGGCGAGCACGCATTTATGGCCGGATCGAATAATCAGATGAGCAGGCCACCGATGGCGATTCCGTTCTGTCTTCGAACGATGAAGACACCTAATAGCCGACGGAGCACGGTGAATGGGGCAAATGAAAAGATGGCTTACAAAGTTCAGGGACCTCATTGATTGGTCGGTGTTCAATTGGAGGTGCGATCATGAAGCTTAAGGATCGTGACAGGACCTTGTTCACGGAGAGCGAATGGAAGCTCCTGCAATCAAGTGCGCCCCCTCCGCTCACCACGTTAAAGTCCTCCGGCCTGAAGGAGCGCATCAAGCGGATCAGAACCCTGGCAGAGAAGTATGCAGATCAAGCTCGCCGCCCTCACAGATTACTCAAGGTACGAACGACGAAGACAGGCGGACGGTCCTTAGCGGCCTCGACGGCGGCGCATAAGGCAAAAGTATTGGCCGAAGCCGCGTGCCGGTTGGAACGGCAACTGGTGCGTCTTTCAGGCTATCCGCCGACTAGGGGTGGCACGCGCCGACTCGGTAATCTACCTGTCTCTCACAGTTTTGAGGAGCGGACCCAGTTAGAGGCAGCTCGGCGCAAGAAGCAACGGCGTCAGGCAGCGGCTGCGTCCATGCGTGCGCTCACATCGCGGCACGTGCAAAAACGAAACATCAAGGCCGTTCAAGGACACACCAAGGGCCGTACCAGACGGTTCCAAGGGAAACGTGATGCCCGATAAGAGTCTACGTGATGATGCATCGATAGGTCCGAGGCAAAAGGAGAAAAGGAGGAAGATCACACCATGCGCCGACCCCGCTTCGTCTATTGGCCCTGGGTGTTTCTCGGTCTTGGCACCGTGGCGATCACGCTTGCGTTGACCGGCGTGGCGGGCTCCGCGACGGGAATCGCGTACGTTCTGTTTATCATGTTCTTTCTGGCCTATCTCGTCAGTTTTTTCCGGGGTCGCAGACCTCCACCGCTTTCGTAACCGTTTGTGCGCCATGCAGGGGGAAGGGTCCTCCTCACGGGAACTGGTCATTGCGGAACAATTGGGGGTTGCTTTGGGATCAATACTCGACAGGTTGTGGTGGTTGGACATTTCAACCACTTTCTGGCAGTCGGGACATAAGCTTTGTAGGGGATGGAGATCGTCCCATGTGAATCCGCATTGAAGGGCGGTATTGTTGCCGCACAGTTGGAAGAGCTAGGGTAAATGAGAGGTGCGGACCACGGGCAACAATCGCAAGCTGAGCTTCTCGTAAATAGGTCGGCGTATTGACAACTCACGTCACCGGCCGAGGCGTGCCAATAATAGAAGGAGGAATCATCATGAATTGGGAAGCGCCTTCGTTTGTGGCAGTAAAAATGGACGCTGAGATCAACTCGTATCAAGATGATTTTCGAGACGACACCGGCACGAAGGAACCATCGAACAACATGCCGTCATCAGTATTCGCCGCGAATAAGACGAATAAGAACGGATCGACCTGATGCTTCTCCGAGTTTTAGGATCGGCTGCCGGAGGCGGCTTTCCACAGTGGAACTGCGCGTGTGTGAATTGCATGGGCATGCGAAAAGGACTCATCGCCGCGAGCCCACGGACGGAGGAATCCATCAGCCTCAGCGCGGGGGATGGTGGCTGGTTTCTCATCAACGCTTCTCCGGACATTCGTGCTCAGATTGAGAGTTGTGCTCCTCTTCATCCGCATGAGTCACGTACTTCCCCGATCCACACAATCTTGTTGACGAACGGAGATCTGGACCACTGTTTGGGTCTCCTCACGCTCCGAGAGAATCACCGGCTTGTCCTCTATGCCACGGACTCTGTGCGTCGCGGATTCACCGAAGGCAATGTCTTGTATCGGACACTCCAACGATTTGCCGAACAGGTCACGTGGCGGACGCTGAAGCTCGATGTTGAAGAACCGCTGTTGCATGCAGATGGAAGACCGTCAGGACTGACGGTCACGGCCGTGGCCGTCCCGGGAAAACTTCCCATCCATTTGGAAGGACTCGTTTCCTCCGGTGAGCCGGATGTGAATGTGGGACTGCGATTTCGACAATCGACCAACGGGGGAGTGCTCGCCTATTTTCCGGCTGTCGGCCGGATCACATCCTCCGTTCTCAACGCGCTTGAAGAAACCGATTGCGTCATGTTTGACGGAACCTTTTGGTCGAGTGATGAGCTGTCCGCGCCGGGATTCCTCGAAAAATCGGCGGAAGACCTTGCGCATTGGCCCGTTGGTGGATCGCGCGGAAGCCTGGCGATGCTTTCGGAGATGACCGCTCGTCGCCGGGTGTTCATCCACATCAACAACACCAATCCTATCTTACGGGAAGATTCCTATGAACGAACATTGGTCGAGGCGGCAGGATGGGAAGTCGCATGGGACGGGATGGGGATCCTCGTGTGATGATGAAGGAAAAGCACCATCCGGATCGGCTCTCAAAGGAGACCTTTATCGAATGGCTCAAGCAGGAAGGCGCTCGTCGCTACCATGACCACCATCCTTTCCATCAGCTGATGCATGGCGGAAAGTTGACGAAGACACAGCTCCAACAGTGGGTGCTGAACCGCTACTACTATCAAACGAGAATTCCCATCAAGGATGCGTTCATTGTCGCAAAGTCCGATGACCCGGCTTTTCGCCGGATGTGGCTCCGCCGCATTCGTGACCATGATGGCGAACAGGAAGGGGAAGGCGGACTCGCCCTATGGCTTGAATTGGCCCGAGGCGTAGGCCTCGACGCCGAAGCAGTGAGGAGCTGCCGACACGTACTCCCGGGAGTCAGGCTCGCGTGCGACGAGTATGTCCAGTTCGTCCGTGCCGTTCCGCTTCTCGAAGCCGTGGCCTCGTCGCTCACGGAATTGTTTGCTCCTTCCCTTATGGCGCGGCGCCTCGAGGCGTGGAAACAACATTATCCCTGGGTTCGTTCGGAGTCCCTGGAGTATTTTCAGTTGCGCATCGCTCGGGCAACGCGCGATTCGAGCCAGGCCGTGGAATTCGTGGTGCAACACGCGACTACCTATGTCCTTCAAGAAAGATGCGTGAGGGCCTTGATCAAGAAGGCCGACATTTTGTGGACCATGCTCGATCATCTTTCCATGGTCTATATTGAAACGGGGTCAGGACCAACGCGGACTGCTGATGATATTCGTCACCATCAGGCCTCGGCTTAGTCCAAAAGTTCGCCTTCGGTTCGATCGGCGTACCGGCCACTACCTATTGTTGTACCCCGAAACCGGACTCGAATTGAACGGCACTGCCACGGCGATTGCGCGTCTCTGCACGGGCGAATGGACGATCGATGAGATGGTCGATCATCTCACTCGATCCTATGTGGACGCGTCTCCCGGAGAAATCAGGCGAGCGGTGCGCGAGTTTCTCGGCGTTCTTGCCGATCGTGGCCTGCTTCAAGGTGTGACGTGAACAACGAGTATCGCCCGTATACGCTGATCGCCGAGCTCACCTATCGGTGTCCGCTTCATTGTCTCTATTGTTCGAATCCGTCAGACCTTGCAGAGCATGGGAACGAAATTGACGCCGACACCTGGATTCAGGTCTTTCGTGAAGCCGAAGAACTTGGGGTGGTTCAACTCAACCTCACAGGCGGCGAACCGTTGTTGCGAGACGATTTGGAACTGCTTATCGAGGGGGCCCGCAAGTTCGACCTCTATACCAACCTTATCACGAGCGGAATTCCACTCACATCCGAACGGCTTTCCCGACTTCGCGCACTGGGATTGGATAGTGTACAAATCTCCATTCAAAGTACGAGGCGGTCCGTGTCGGACCGTCTCGCCGGAATGCCATCGTTCAGCCGCAAACTCGACGTCATGCGGTGGGCCACCTCGCTCGGACTTCCATTGACCCTCAATATCGTGCTCCATCGAGAAAACATTTCTGAAATCGAAGAGGTCATCGCGCTGGCTGAACGCGTCTCCGCCGATCGACTCGAGTTGGCCAATACGCAGTACCTTGGATGGGCATTGAAGAATCGCGACGCGCTCCTGCCCGCTCGTCAGCAAATCGAGCAGGCGCGAACGGTTGCGGCTGAGGCGAACGCGCGCCTTCGTGGACAAATGGAGGTCCTCTTCGTCACGCCCGACTATTACACGGACCGCCCCAAATCCTGCATGGAAGGATGGGGACGTCGATTCATCGTCGTCAATCCGGAAGGACTCGCGTTGCCCTGCCACCTGGCGCATACGATCCCAGGGTTGCAGTTCGAGCATGTCACGCAGCGCCGGCTCTCGGATATCTGGCGCCATTCGACAGGATTCAACAAATTCCGTGGGGAGGCGTGGCTGTCAGACCCTTGCAGAACCTGCGAGCGCCGTGCCTTGGATTTTGGCGGCTGTCGTTGCCAAGCTTTTCATCTCATGGGAGATGCCGGCATGCCCGATCCCGCCTGCTCACTGGCTCCCGGTCACCACGTCATTGAGTCGGCAAGAACTCATGCCGGTCGCACAGTCGGCATCCCGGTCCTGTTCGAGCATCGGGCCGGTCGAGGGCATTCTTCACGATAACTCCATGAGACAGCGGATCTTTCATCCATGCGGAAGGAAGTCATCATGAGCACACACCGCGTGAGAAAAAGCAGGGTCATGAATCGTCTGGTTGTGGCGGTCTGTACTTTGCTGGCACTGTTCTTCTACGGGAGCCAGGTCGAAGCCGGCACTCTACCTCTCGATACGATCAAACTTCCTCCTGGTTTTACAATTGACCTCTATGCGAACCATGTTCCGAATGCGCGTGGTATGGCATTAGGGCAAGACGGTGTTCTCTTTGTCGGTACCAGGGACAAAGGCGATGTCTACGCTGTGCTGGACAAGGACGGCGATCAGCGCGCCGAAGAAGTGCTGACGATCGCTCGCGGCCTGCACATGCCGGTGGGAGTGGCCTATCGAAAAGGCTCGCTGTACGTGTCCGCCGTGGATCGCATCTTGCGGTTCGACAATATCGACACGCGATTGAAGGATGTGCCGCCACCGGTCGTCATCGCGGACCGCTTCCCGAAAGAGACCAGCCATGGATGGAAGTTTATCGCGTTCGGTCCCGATGGAAAACTGTATGTGCCGGTGGGAGCACCCTGCAATATCTGTGAACCTGATCCCGATCGGTATGCCCTCATCGGTCGTCTCAATCCGGACGGGAGCGGGTTTGAGATCGTCGCCCGCGGAGTTCGTAACTCGGTCGGCTTCGACTGGGACCCGACCACTCATGATTTATGGTTCACGGAGAATGGTCGGGATTATCTCGGTGACAATCAACCGCCGGACGAACTCAACCATGCGGCGAAGCCCGGACTGCACTTCGGCTATCCCTATTGCCATGGGAGCACGCTCTCGGATCCCGAGTACGGACGTAAACATCCTTGCCAAGAATTCACGGCGCCTGCCGCCGAACTGGGAGCTCACGTCGCTTCCCTGGGCATGCGTTTTTACACCGGCGACATGTTCCCAAAGGAATTTCGAAAGCAAATCTTTATTGCCGAACACGGCTCTTGGAATCGGAGCAAGAAAATCGGATATCGGATCACGCTTGTGACGCAAGATGAGCAAGGGCGAACGCGATATTCCGTCTTTGCGGAAGGATGGCTTCAAGGCCAAAGGGCATGGGGCCGCCCTGTCGATGTCCTCGTCATGCCGGATGGTGCTCTATTGGTTTCCGACGATTTGGCCGGCGTGATCTATCGAATCTCCTATAACGAACCTTGATCGCGCTCGACCATGTATGGTTGCCAATCGACAGGAAGTTTCAAAGATTGATGGGACGTCGCTTCTTCGGCGGATCACCGATCGGTTTAGAGCCTTTCTTGGGCCGTCGCGGCGGTTCTTCGATAGGCGGTTTTCTGGGAGTCGTGGGCTCTTTGATTGGTCGCTTTTTCATCGCAACACTCAATGCGGCTGAAGCCTCTGAAGAGGTGCGCAACGCAGGGGATTGATGAGAGAGGATTTCCCACTGCGACATGAAGGGCAGTAATCTCCGGCCGTCGGCTCCGTTCGCGACCAGCGCGTCCACGCCTCGGTGAATATCAACGTTTTTTCTTCTGTGCCTTGCGGGAACGAGGTCGGGTGCGACTGCCCGAGCGTGATGCGCTTTTCCCAGTCCTTCGTGCTCGTGTCGCTCGTCTGGTTGGTGGAGCTTGATCTGTCGTCGATTCGCCGTTCCCTGATAGGTCGCGCAATCGCTCCCGATAATCCTCGGAAGAAGCGTGGTTCAGTTCCCATCGCTGCGCATCGCGACCTGCCAGTTTGTCGCCGAACCGGAGCGGCTCATTATCCTCGTATGTAACGCCCACGGCATTCCCTAACTCTTCGACCACATCCTGATCAGGAGTAGGGCTTGAACCACCCACGGTTTCCTCGCCGGCATCTGTTTGATGCTGCGCGGCATCGACATCGCCGCCGTACAGTGTGGCGTCGGGAGGTTGTGAATCAGTCGTGGAAACCGAGATGAGAGTGTCTTCTGCAAAATCCCCTTCCTGCTGTGCCTCTTCTCCTTCCTCATACTGCCGGATGACTTGGTCTGCGTTGTTCTGATCGACGTTTGTATGTTTCGGCGTAGACATGTCACGAAGTCCTCCTTATGGGATTTATGGAGTACATCTACGTCGACCCATGATGTGATGGTACTGGGACTTTCCCTTGGTGACAGGACCATATATCCAGTTTTGCTCATCGGCTGGCTGTTGCATGTATAACAGTTATAACAGTGCCAAATAGGTTATGTTCGGCTTGCATCGCAGGGAAGACCTGTCTCGGCCTAGACATCTTGTCCCCGCAGGCTCCCCGAGCGCCTGCGCGCTCAATCGTGTCCGTGCTCATGGCTGTTCAGGATTTAAGGAAGCGACATCCAAATGAGAGCGGGAACAATCAAGAGGCCTATGTTTTGCAGGCTCGAGGTCAGATCTGTACAAGAGTCCTCGCCTGTGCAGGCAATGGGAGCGCGTCAATGTCAACGAGTGGTGGTGACCACACAACGCTTTCTGTGCGGGCCCTCCTGATTGCCCTAGTGGGATGGGGCATCGTGATGGCGAGGATCGTCCTGGTGATCTGGGTGGGAACTGTGGCGTCCGCAGACGCTCAGCTGGTGCGGACGGCGAATCCCTCAGACATGATCGGTAAAGTTGTGAAAGACCGAGAGGGGCGCGTGCTCGGGCGGATTCACGACGTGGTGTTCCACTGGCGCAGCGACGCCTATACCGAATATGCCGTGTTGTCCTGTGGAGGCTGGTGGGGGGTAGGAGAAGGCCATGTTGCCGTGCCAGGGGAGGCGTTGACGCCCAACACAAGGAAGAATCACTTCGTGCTGAACATGGACAAGGGCCAGCTCAACGAGGCCCCCGACTTCGTCGTGTATCGCTTGTACGATCGCTCGTTCGCTGACGTGCTCGGAGGCGATCGATCGATGGCCGCTTCAGCGGCCCACGCGATGATGGACACCATCGCGTCTACCGAAGCTGCTTGGGGGAGAGGGGCGCTTGGGATACAGCCTGCCGTGGAAACGGAGTTCAATCGATAACGATCATGATGAGGACAGTGAATGTAATAACGACCATTGCCCTAGGGAAAGGCTCAGGCTGATTTCATACATGAAGTGCGTGAAGCGCTTCATCATGCTATCGAAGCAAAATCAGAGGGAAAAGAAGGCAAAGCCGAGGCTTTGGTCAAACACGCCAAGAAATCTCTCGATTTGGCGAAGCAGGCGCAACGCCATGGGCATAATGAACGGCTCAATGAGGGAGTCTATGCTTTGGGGGACGCCATTGAACATGGACAGAACGAACAGACCGCTGATGCAACGGAACATATGATGCACGCCATTATGAAGTTGTCACAATCGGCGGGATTACAAATTCCAAAAGGTGTGGCCACAGGTCGAACGTCGGCTCAATGACTCAAACGCTCTTGAAGACCGACGAAGGATGCAGAGAGTAAAGCCTGAAAGCGTCAAGGACCATGAGGAGTTCGTGAGTCATGAACATTCAGCGGAAAGGCAATGTAGGTAGCGTCTCGTGTCCAGCAAGGTGCCGTGCTGTTGATCGGCTTTTAATAACGTTGCCATGCGGACCACGTAGGATCAGCAGGGATTCGGAGTAGGGGAAGAAACACGTGACATGGTCCTATGTCCAAATCGGCAACTGTGAAATGAGTTAGGGAATCGCTTTGGAATCCGCTCTCGGCACGTTGTGATGGGGAGAAGTTTCAATCACTCTCCAGCAGCCAGGACAAAAACTTTGCAGGAGATCGAGGTCGTCCCACGTGAACCCATATTTGATCAGGAAGGAGCGTGCCTCGACCCACGGCGTCGGATGATTCGCCGGTCGAATCTCATCGAGGATCTTTCCGCAACCGTTACAGAATTGAACCCGTAGTTGTTTCATCGGATCAGCCCATTCATCGCGTAGCAGGGCATTGGAGAGCAATTCTGCCGGAGTGGATGCGAACGGAACACTGGTAGAACCCCTAGGAGCCTCGGAGGACTGGCACCCTTCCCCGCTGGGTGAGGTGGTCTGTCCCTGCCCGAATTGTAGCTCACAGGATGGTGTGGTCGGCCCTGGCAGAGGGCACTGCCGATCGGCTTGTGTTGGCCGGCGATTACGCGTAGTTTTCTAACAGCCGAACAGAAATCACCTGATCGAGTGCTGAATCGCGACAGCGATGATCTCTCACGATCATGAAGAAGAAACAACCGAAGGCCAAGAGAGACTCTCCTTCTCAACCTCTGAAGGCAGACCGACCGGCGGAACTGGAAACGTCCAAGGAAGAAGAACCGGAATCGGCCAATGAGGAATTGATCACCCTCAACGAGGAAATGGCCAATCGCAACGCCGAACTCACCAGGCTGAACGCAGACTGGCTTAATCTCATCAACTCGATCAATCTTCCAGTCGTGGTGCTGGGACACGACCTCACCATCCGCTGGCTCAGTGCGCAAGCGGAAACGCTGTTGGGGTTCCGAGGCAACGTCGTAAATCGGCCCATCGGCAGCATTTGGCATAATCTGATGTGGACAAGGCCAAGCGGTGAACAACAGGAGGACAGGAAGCCCGAGGTCAGGGAGGATGAGGGCCACGCGCCTGAAGCCGGGGTCGTCCAGTTCGATATGGAGTCGATCGTCGCCGACGTCATCGCCACGGTTCGAGCGCGCGAATTCGAGGTGCGCGGTCCGGGGGACCAACGGCATCTGGTGCGTGTGCGCCCGTATATCACCCTCGACAACAAAGTGGACGGCGCGGTTCTCATCGCCATCGAGGATGTCACGGTGCGCCAGCGGACGGAAGACCAGCGCGACTTCACGACGGAGTTGGAGGCGAAGATCCTGGACCGGACGAATGAGCTCGTGCAGTCGCAGGAGCGGTTGCGCGCCATGGCCATGGAACTGACTCTCACCGAACAGCGAGAGCGCAAGCGGCTAGCGATAGAGTTGCACGATTCCCTCGTGCAACTGTTGGCGCTCGGCAAAATCAAAGTAGACCAGATTAAACAACAGACTGGAGGTTCTCTGGTCGGGGAGCTGGATGAAATCCTGGACCAAGCCTTGACCTACACCCGCACGCTGGTGGCGCAGCTGAGTCCGCCGTATTTCCACGATCTCGGGTTACCGTACGCCTTCAAATGGCTGGCCGAGCAGCTCGAGCCGCGCGGTTTCCGCCTCACGGTGGAGATGGAGGATGGATTCCCGTCAGTGGCGGACGATCACGCCACATTGTTGTTTCAATCGGCGCGCGAACTCCTCATGAACGTGTTGAAACACGCGGGAACCGACCACGCCCGACTCGCGATGACCACGGCGGACGGGACCGTCCGTATCACGGTCTCGGACGATGGGAGCGGCTTTGCCGTCGCCGCGGCGACGGCACCGGCGGCCGCCGACGAGCAGACGAGTCATGTGCCCGGTTTTGGATTGTTCAGTATTCGTGAACGGATGCTTGCCCTCGGCGGCCGTTTGGAGCTGGTCTCCCGACCAGGCCAAGGCACTCGGGCGACGTTGATCGTGCCGTTGCCGCTCACGAGCAGTGCTGAGTCTGGGGAGGTTCAGCGATCAGGGCATCCGAGCCACGCAGTCCTCAGCACTCAATCCTCAGGACTTTCGTCGACGAGGATTCGCGTCCTCTTGGTAGACGACCATGCCATGGTCCGGCAGGGCCTGCGAACCGTCCTGGAGAGCTATCCCGATATTGAGGTGGTCGGAGAAGCCGCGGATGGAGAAGCGGCCGTGTCGGCGGCTGATCATCTCCGTCCATCGGTCGTCGTGATGGATATCAACATGCCCAGGATGAACGGCATCGAGGCCACGGCTCAAATCAAGGCGCGTCATCCTGGCGTCGTGGTGATCGGCTTATCGGTTCAGGCGGACGCGCACAGTCGGTCGGCACTGCTCGGGGCCGGGGCCGTGGCGCTGGTGACCAAAGAAGCGGCGGCGGAGGAGCTGTATCGAACCATCCGACAGTTTTTGGAGTCACGTCCATCATGATCGAGACGGTGAATCTCAGAAAGGCTTGGATCCACTGGAAGTTTCTCCAGATGATCCGGTTCATGAATCGTGGAACGTACTCGTTAAATCGACACGAGGATCTTTGGAGGAGTCAAAACATGGGCTCGGCCTCTCCTGCAAACCCACGCTCAATACGCAACTCAGAAAGCGTCGACACCTCAAGGGTATGCGCTCTCACGCATTATCGCGCATTATCTGGACCGCGGGGAGTTTGTAAGGTACTCGCGCAAGCGAGATCGCTGTTCTGATTCACGAGAGCCTAGGGATTATTCTAGTGGTCACGCGGTCTCGCCTGTCTTAATGTTATGCCAGGTGTGCCGACAAACACTATTCCACGAGAGATGAACGCAAGGACATTTCATTCTTAGAAACCATCGTGTAGGGCCAATCCGGTAGTTTAAGTAGTTAAAGTGAGGAAGGCGACGATGCTTGAGCTGTATCAATTTGAAGCATGTCCCTACAGTCAAAAAATTCGCCAGCAGTTGTCGGAGTGGGGGATCGATTATATTCTCCGCAACGTTCCTCAAGATCTCGAAAAACGCACGCAGCTTATGAAGATTTCAGGACAAGCCAAAGTCCCGACCCTCGTGGACAGTGATCGTGAGCAAATCTTGGCGGGAGACGAGGAAAAAATCCTGTCGTACCTGAACGCGTTCTATAAACCTCCCGAGCCGGTTAAGGAGCCGCCTCCTTTGCCGGGTGATGCCACGTCGGTCGAAGAACCGTCATTTCCAGAAGATGCCACTGGGAATCAGAAAAAAGCTGACTTCAAGGGGTATGCATAGCCGAATTTCACCTATCAAACATTAGATCTTTCCAGAGGTAGGCCCATTCAGAACATTCTGCAATGCGAGCGCAATCCGGAGTCGTTCTGAATGTGGAGAATCATGCTCTTCGGCCCTCAGTGCTATCTCAAACTGTTTGAAGCAAGCTAGTAAGTCTCCCAGGTACAACCTCGGTACAAGCCTCAAAAATCAAGTATACAAACAGCTCGTCTTCCTATCTAACCTAGTAAAATACCGAGTTACAGAAAGACGAGACGTGGCTTATCGTATCTTACGAAGCGACCCCCCGCAGGAACCTCGATGCAGCGAGCATCTGACTCAGACTTGTCAATCAAGATGTCATCATCTTCTCCTGATCGTTCTTTCCACAGGATAAATTCATCCGACACGGCATCTCTGACAAAACCTCCATGGAGCACGGTTTCGATCCTGATTCTGGTGGGTGCGATCATTGCCGCAGTCTTTCTCGCCGATCTCCTCTCGCCCCTTGGCGCATCTATATCGTTTCTTTATGCGGTAGCCATCTTGATCACCGCGTGGCTTCCCGGACCCCTGATCCCAATTGTCACGGCTGGTGTCTGTACTGCGCTGATCCTGCTGGCCGGGGCCGTGACTGCTGCGTCGTTGGCCGGAAATCTCCTGATGGTCCTCTTGAACCGTGGCTTGACGATCGCCGTAGTTTGGATCGTGGCCGGAGTCGTCTTGCACCGAAGGCACGGTGAAGAGACCTTGGAATCGATCATCCAAGGGTCCCCCATCGGCCAGATCCTGATCGATTTAACTGGGAGAATCCATGTCATGAATCGGCAGGCCGAGTCTTTGTTCGGCTACGGAACAGACGAGTGGATCGGAACGGCAGGGGAACGCCTGGTGCCCGAACGATTCCAGGCAGAGTTCCTCAAATTGAGATCAGAGCTTGTTCTCGCTGGCCCGACAACCCGTGCGAAGGGACAGGGGCAAGCGCTGATAGCAAGACGCAAGGACGGAACGGAATTTCCGATCGAAATCACATTGAGTCCCGCGCGCACACCCACAGGAAAAGCAATCCTCCTCTCGATCATCAGTGTCAGTGAGCGCGAAGCGTCTCAAGAACTCCTTAGGATCCATGCCAGGCAGCAAGGCGTTGTTGCCGATCTGGGACAGTTCGCATTAGAAGTCTCCGATCTGAACGAGGTCTTGAACCAGGTTGTCGTGCGGCTGGCCGAGACGTTGGATGTGGAGTTCTGCGCAATCCTTGAGCTGATGCCGGACGGGAAGCAACTCAGACTCCGGGCGGGAGTCGGCTGGCGAGAAGGATTGGTCGGATCCGCCACGGTTGATGGAGACGTCACCTCACAAGTCGGCTTTACGCTTATGTCTCACGCACCTGTGATCGTCGCGGACCTGCGACGCGAGTTCCGCTTCTCCGGGCCGGCCCTTCTCACCGACCATGGAATCGTGAGCGGAATGAGTTGCCTTATTACCGGTGCACCGGACTCTCCTTACGGCGTACTCGGAGTTCATACTGTCCATACGCGATCGTTTTCGCAAGTTGACGCGCACTTTCTCGAATCGATTGCAAACGTCGTCGCTCAGTCGGTGCAGCGATTCTTCGCTGAAACCGAGCGCGCGCGAAGCGTGGAGCAGCTCCGCCGCAGCCGGGACATGTTTCTCAACCTGATCCAGAATAACCCGTTCGGTGTGTACTTGGTGGACTCCAACTTTCGCCTCGCGTAGGTGAGCGCCGGATCCCAGAAGGTATTTAGCAACGTCCACCCCTTGATCGGGCGAGACTTTGCCGAGGTGATGCGAATCCTGTGGCCTGAACCGTTCGCCAGTCATGCAATCGAGCGCTTTTGCCATACGCTG
>CABVRV010000030.1 GCA_902500755.1 uncultured Nitrospira sp. | reverse complement strand
GGCTGTTGAAAGCGGGACCCGCGAAGCGAAGCAAGGAAGTGGAGGCGCTGGCCAAAGAGCTTCAACGGACGAAGGAAAAACTCCAGATCACACTCGAAGAAATGGAAACGTCGCAGGAAGAGCTGAAGTCCGCCAACGAAGAGTTGCAGTCGACCAACGAAGAATTACAGAGTACCAATGAGGAGCTGACGACGTCCAAGGAAGAGCTACAATCGCTCAATGAAGAATTGGTCACGGTGAATTCGGAGCTGCAGCAGAAGATGGACGACGTGTCGCGGACCAACAACGACATGAAGAATTTGCTGAACAGCACGGACATCGCGACCATCTTCGTGGACAACGAGCTGCGCATTCTGCGATTCACCCCGCAAGCAGCCTCGGTGATCAATTTAATCCCGACCGATGTAGGACGTCCGCTGAGCGATATCGCGACGAACCTCAAGTATGATGGTTTGGTGAACGACCTGCGCCAGGTGCTCGACACACTCGTGTACAAGGAAATGCAAGTTGAGACGAAGAGAGGCGAGTGGTATCTGCTGCGCATCATGCCCTATCGGACGATCGAAAATATGATCGACGGGGGCGTGCTGACCTTCACGAACATCGGGATGGTCAAGAAACTGGAGGGAGCGCTGCGTGAGAGCGAACAGCGGCTCCAACTGTTGTTCGACAACATGCCGGTCATGATTGCCGCGTTCGACGAGCAGCATCGGATCGTGGTGTGGAATCGTGAGTGCGAACGGGTGACCGGCCACCAAGCCGACGAGATGATCGGGCGCCCTGATACGTTGAAATTGTTGTATCCCGCGGAAGCTGATCGCGCCAGCATGGTCCGGGACGGCGCCAGGCGCACGAGCGACTCCGGAGATTGGGAGTGGTCGTTCACCGCAAAAGAGGGCACCTTGAAGAGAGTCATCTGGCTGAATTTGGCGTCGCAGGTTCCGATCTCCGGCTGGGCCGAATGGGGCATTGGATTGGACGTGACGAGGCGTCGTGAGGCGGAGGGACGCCTCTCGGCGCTGTTCCAGTCCTCCGCGGACGCCATGTCGTTCGCGAAGGCGGACGGAATGTTGCTCGACATCAATGAGACTTTCACCCAACTAACCGGATATGCCCGAGCGGATGTCGTCGATCGGATGCGGTACCAAGACATCACGCCTTCGGAATATCACCAGGTGAATCACAAGATGGTGGAAGATATGTTCAGAACGGGAATGTCCCAGGAATTCGACAAAGAACTGATCCACAAGGATGGCTCGTCGGTGCCGGTTCACATGAAAATCTTCGTGGTCCGTGCTGCAGACGGACCGACGATCGGCATGGGAGCGATCATTAAGAAACGATCGTGTATGGCCCAGGGACTTGAGTAGGCGATCAGGCTAATCCTATGGCAGCCCCTCGCATTCAGCCTCAGCTCGCAGAATTACGCCGACAAGCCGAACAGCGTTTGAGTCGAGTGATCGAACAGTCGGTCCCGAGCCTCAAACCGGAAAGCGTGGCGACGCTTGTCCATGAGCTGCAGGTCCACCAAATCGAGCTGGAAATGCAATGTCATGAACTCCGTCGAGCGCAGTCTGAAGTAGAAGACAGTCGGAATACCTATCACGAACTGTACGAATCCATTCCTGTCTGTTACGTCACGCTTAATCGAGACGGACGGCTCTATAACATAAATCCTACGGGAACGGCTCTGCTCAAGTGGGACCCTCAATCCCATCCGATACGGAGCTTCTTCGCATTCTTCTCCAGCCAGGATGTGGACCGGTTTACATTGTTCTGTCGAGGCGTCATCTCAGGGCAGGAGGCCGATACCGGAGAGTTCGAGATGAAACGCTTGGACGGGTCGACCTTTTTTGCTGCGATACAGGCGAATCCGGTGAAAACCGGGGAGGGCAGCGGTGAACGAATGCGCGTCGCCTTTATGGACATCACGGGTCGAAAAGAAGCGGATGAGACGTTGCGCCGACAACACCTCGCATTGGAAGCGAATCGTACCGAACTGCAAGCCCTGACCCGCAAGTTGCTCACGGCGCAGGAAGACGAGCGTAAACGTATCGCCAGAGACCTTCATGATGATTATTGCCAGCGGCTGACGGCCGTGATATTGGAAGCGAACATGCTGAAAAAGGCCTGCGAACAGAACGCGTCCTATCTCATTCCGGGACTGACCGCGATGAGCCACAATCTGTCCGGCATCCTGAACGACTTTCGTACCCTGTCGCATGAACTGCTCCCCCGCAACCTTGGGGATACATCACTTGCTGTATCGCTCCGTCAACTGGTGAATGAATTCAAAGACAAAGCCGGATTCGACATCAAATTTTTTGAACAGGCGGTCCCGCAAAGCATTCAGGTCGGCACCATGACGACGCTCTTTCGTCTCTTGCAAGAGAGTTTGTGCAACATCGTGAAACATGCGAACGCGAAGCATGTGACGGTGACCTTGGCGGGAACCACACAACGAGGGGTTGAACTCGTCGTGGTGGATGACGGCGTCGGGTTTGACACCACGGGAGCTTGGGATGGGCAGAAGGGAATGGGCATCGTCGGCATGCGGGAACGAACACGGCTGGTCGGAGGAACGTTCAAGGTCATCAGCCAGCCTGGTCAAGGGACGACGGTTATGTGTGTGATCCCGGGACACGAGGTGACCTGAGGCACGTCCTTAGTGATACGCCGGCGAGAGATTGCTAGGCTTTACCGCGCAACTTCGAATGCGCAATGACTACGAGCCTTCACGAGACTCCCATCGCTTTCCCTGTGCTGTTTATCTTCTGAAACACTTCGCCCTCTCGTTGGCATACGTGACATGATGCCTCCCTCGTAATCAAGACTATTTCCACGACAGGGCTCGAAAGGGATCGAAGATGCGGCAATGGATTCCGAGCTAGGGGAGTACAACCACGTCGCTGTCCGCGCCGTCGTAGTACTGGATCATGCGTTCCTCCACGATTGGGGCTGTGGAAGACGTGATCGTTTGGGACGAGGAGGATTGTTCGGCAGTCTGTTCTTTGATCCAGTTGCCTATGGAATCGTACTCGTACGTCGTGATCCACGTCCGGAGCCGTGCGTCACCAAAAGTCTGGGTTGTGGATCGAGTACGCCTGCCGGCATCATCGTAGTCGTTCGTCACCCGAGCGGCAACGATGCCATGATCATCGTAACTGACGAGTTCATGGAGTCGCCCCAGCGCGTCATACCTGTGTCGCAATTCGTTGAGGAGCGCTCCTTTACGGTAATGCGCCGAATAAATGCGCCGCCCTCGTACGTCGAAGAGACTTTTGTAGGCTGTCGAACCATTCACCCATAATTGTTCCCAGAGATGACCTCGCTGGTCGTACAGCGAGAACTCGGCATTCTGAAAGCGTCCATCATCGGACACCGTCACCGACGCGGTGTGTCGTCCATCGAGATCACGCGCATAGATGGACCGCCTTCGAAAGATGAGTCTTCCATTCGGATCCAGCGCGAGCTCTTCCTCCAGATGCCCATCGTGGTCGTACCGAAAGAGGGAATGCGTTGCCGTGTCGGCGAGGGAAAGATCGAGGACGGCATCGATGAGGTGGCCGGCACGATCGTAAGTTTCTATGGTTGAATACCCGCTTTTTTTGACCGTCACACTCCGAACGCGACCAATGAGATCATGCTGTAGTCTGGTTGTTTCAGCAACACCAACCGTAACCCAAGAGCTCACGGCAATCGTGACAAGTATGGCCGAGACCAGTCGAGAAATCATAGACACCTCTCTGGGAGATTCTACGACTGAATGACTCATAGATGAAGCAAGAGACGAATTTTGAGCGGGTGCTCTTGGGCGCCCATCGTTCCGCTCTCGCACAATTCTTGGTTTCTCTTCGACGACCAACCCATCAGTGATAGGCTTGCTTACACCATGCCTCCCGCATCTGTTCAGCCCGCTGTTTGCGAAATACCGGGCGCTCCCGTTGTGCACGGGCCACTCCCACAGGCTGTAGTGACGGCTCTGTGGCGTGGTCAGGTTGTTGAGGCGATTACGCTGGTTCGCGTGGAACAGAACATCGGATTACAAGCAGCAAGAGATCTCGTGAGCGCGTATGTACAGATGCGACCTGCTCTCAGAAGTCGCATCGCCAAAACCCAAGCTGATGCGCGAGAGGGATTGCTTCGCTGGTTGATCTTCCTTATAGCCGGCGGTGTCGGTCTAACCTACCTCCTGATATAGACAAGGGATGGTATGGACTCTGCTCAAGTTCTGCTGTCATTAATTGGGGCAGGGGCGTCGTTTGTGACATTCTGTCTCATGCGGTTTCCACACACGCGACGTCCACAGTTTCAACCCTATGGGCCTTTTTCACTTGCCGTTTCTTTCTTGGGTGCGTTGGGAATCTTCTTTCTCAGTGCGTTGATGGTGTGCGCACAAGTTGTCTGGCGCTGAAGGTTCTAGACTGTTCACCCCATCGGCCTGTATTCTTGCTCTCCCGGCGCTTGGCTGATTGTCGTCTCCAGAGCGACACACTTCAATCACCGACCGGAACCAATGAACGATTCTTTCGGGCCACTCACGCACTTTCTTGCAGAGGACCACCGTAGATTGGAGAATGTACTTCAACGAGCCGTTGCGCGCGTGGGCCGGGTGGACCAGGGGGTCTATGATCAATTTCGAGCAGGACTTCTCCGCCACATCGGGATGGAAGAAAAGATCCTGATACCGGCGGTTCAACGATGGACTGGAGGCGAGCCACTTCCGCTTGCCGTGAAGCTCCGACTCGATCATGGCGCGATCGCGGCGTTGCTCATGCCGACTCCGACTCCAAGTCTTATTGTCACGCTACGAAAGATTTTGGACGCACATAACCTGGTCGAGGAGGGACCAGAGGGGCTCTACGAGACCTGCGACAAATTGGCCGGTGGTGAGATTGAGTTGCTGCTGGGTAAACTCCGTACTGCCCCGAGCCTGTCAGTCCTGCCACATGTCGACACGCCGGCGGTGCTTGGCGCCGTCCGTCGTGCGTTGGATCGAGCTGGATATGAATACGTTGGAGACCGGCCTTCCTCATGAAGAATCTTTTCTGCCGGCACAAATGTGCTATGCTGCGTTTTCATCATGAAGGCTGACACCACTTTCGCGAGCGAACTGACCGCGGCTCTTGCCAGACGGAGGACGTTTGCCATCATCAGTCACCCTGATGCGGGCAAAACCACGTTGACTGAAAAGCTGCTTCTCTATTCTGGATTAATTCGAACCGCCGGGATGGTGCGGGGACGCAAGGGCGGCAAGGCGACGGCCTCGGATTGGATGGGAATGGAACAGGAGCGTGGGATTTCGATCACGGCCTCTGCCATGCAGTTTCCATATAAAGGCGCCGTCATCAACTTGCTCGATACTCCAGGCCACCAAGACTTTTCCGAAGATACCTATCGCACGCTGACCGCGGCCGACAGCGCCATCATGGTCATCGATGCCGCCAAGGGCGTGGAAACACAGACGCGCAAACTGTTTGCCGTGTGTCGCCTGCGTCGGATTCCAGTCCTGACCTTGATCAATAAGATGGATCTTCCGGGTCGTCCACCCCTCGACTTGATGACCGAGGTGGAGCGGGCGTTGGATATTCACGCAAGCGCCATCAACTGGCCAATCGGGTCCGGGAGTGATTTCGTGGGTATTGTGACCCGTGCCGATAACCAGGTGCA
Source organism: uncultured Nitrospira sp. (assembly GCA_902500755.1). Taxonomy (GTDB): domain Bacteria; phylum Nitrospirota; class Nitrospiria; order Nitrospirales; family Nitrospiraceae; genus Nitrospira_D. The sequence goes on along the minus strand of CABVRV010000030.1, from coordinate 32,011 downwards.
GCTCTTCAGCAGGACCATGCATGGCGGGGCGACGAAGGTGGAGACGGAGCGGGTGGCGTTGGCTGAGCTCAACTCAACCGGTCGCGTGTCACAGGAGACCATGGCGGAAGTTCTGCACGATTTGGAATTGCTGGAGATCGCCGGAAATACCTTCACTCGCGAGCAGTTTCTTCAGGGTGAAGTCACTCCCGTCTTTTTTGCCTCGGCTCTTACAAACTTCGGAGTTGAAAGCTTCCTCGATGCGTTCGTCGATTTGGCGCCAAGCCCGGGATCCAGACCGGCTGACGGCGATGATGGAACTGAGCTGTCCATCGATCCCATCGACATGCCGTTCAGTGCCTATGTCTTTAAGCTTCAAGCCAATATGAACCCCAAGCATCGTGACAGCACCGCATTTCTTCGGATCTGCTCAGGCCGCTTTGAACGGGATTTGGTCGTGAAGCATCACCGACTGAATCGCGATATTCGATTGGCGAGGCCGCATAGTCTGGTGGCGCAGGAGCGGAGCACGGTCGAAGAGGCCTACCCTGGTGATATCGTCGGAATCATTAATCCCGGCGTATTTGCTATCGGTGACACGGTGTCCGTGACGGGAGGCTTCAATTTTAAACCGCTTCCACAATTCCAACCGGAAATCTTTGCTCGACTGAGGCCGACGGATGTCGGCAAACGCAAAGCCTTCGACAAAGGCTTATCCCAGATGGCGCAGGAGGGAACGGTTCAGATCATGCGAAGCCTCACCGATCAGGAAGCCTTGATCGCTGCGGTGGGTCGCCTTCAGTTTGAAGTGCTGCAGTATCGGCTCCGCCAGGAGTATCGTGTCGACACGATCTTGGATGCGCTACCGTTTACCTGTAGCGCATGGTTGGAGGGAGATCCTTCGACGTTCAAATCTCCGTCAGCCTCGATGATCGTGAAGGACCATCGCGATCGGATTGTCGTCCTCTTTGGTGATCAGCTGATGAAGACCATCGCCCGTGATCGAAACCCCGATCATGTCCTGCGGGACATGGGGTAGTGTGATCAGGAGATAGGTTGCGGCGCTTTCCGCTTGAGAAATGGTGGACACACAGATTCGAGATCGGTTAGCCCGCCAGCGAACCGAATTAGCTAACGAGCGGACGCTGCTGGCTTATATCAGAACTGCGCTGGGCTTTGTGATTGTGGGCGTTCCGGCTGTGTGGTGGGTGGATTATCCATACATCCAGGCGTTGGGTGGGTTGTCGTTAGCGGTGGGAGCGGGGTGCGTCGGCCTCGGTATACGACGGTTCATGAGGGTTAGAAGCTTCGTTGCTCAAGAACTCGGAGTTCAAGAGGAAAGTCGATAGATCAAACACAGCAGGTCGTCTAACGGCCGGTAGAGGATTTCATAAGGCTGTCGGCCTGAGGCGGTAGGAACCCTTGATAGCCTCGGTGTCGTTCGGCCAGCTCCAAAACGGAGAACGGCTGCCCGTCGATCGTTTCCGGCGCTGAGAAAATCTGCCTGAGCGACCCGCCGGAAGCTCCTACGATTTTCCCGGCAAATACCACCCCCTTTTCCTGCAGCCGCGCGACAGCGTGTTCGATATCTTCGACCCGAACAGCGACGTGATGGAAGACCTGGTCACCGAACTTATTCACCCACCCTGGAATGATACTGGTTTTCCCTCGTTCATCGGGATACGCTTGATCGACGAAGAGGGCAGGGTAGCCGACCTTGCGATAGACCTTGGCATACCAGTCGTCGTATTGAAGGGTTTCATCGTACGCGTAGCCTCGTGTCACGAACGGTTCGGCTCCACGGTCGATATCCAGCGTACGAATCGTCACATGGTCCATGACCGGCGAGAATCCCACACCAGACTCATCGAGCATCGCCTTGAGGACACCGGCGGCCCGGTTGTGCTCGACATAATCAGCGACCATTCGGTCCAGAAGATCATCCAGCGCTTGCGCTTGATCCATAGTCGTCCCCTTCAAGATCCGAACTTGATGCCTTGGGCAAGGGGCAATTCTCTTCCCCAATTGACCGTATTGGTTTGGCGGCGCATGTAGGCTTTCCAGGAATCGGATCCTGCTTCACGACCTCCGCCTGTCTCCTTTTCGCCACCGAAGGCGCCCCCGATCTCAGCGCCGGATGTTCCAATGTTGACGTTGGCGATGCCGCAATCACTGCCCGCCGCAGACACGAATTGCTCACCATGACGCACATCATTTGAAAATATCGCGGAAGAGAGGCCCTGGGGGACATCGTTCTGCATGGTGATGGCTTCGTCCATGGTGTGGAACGGCATGACATACAGGATCGGCGCAAACGTTTCACGCTGCACGACAGGCCATCGGTTCTGGGCCCGCACGATCGTTGGTTCGACAAAATATCCTGGACGATTCAGCACTCGCCCACCATACAAAATTTCACCACCTTCCTTTTTGATCTCGTCGAGCGCAGCGCGATAGCTCTCCACGGCCACCTGGTCGATGAGCGGCCCCATGAGGACGTCCTGGTCAAGCGGATTTCCGATATGGACTTGGGCATAGGCCTTCACGAGTCTGCCGACCAATTCCTCATATCGCGACTCATGAATCAGAAGTCGTCTGGTCGTCGTACAGCGCTGGCCTGCGGTCCCAACGGACCCGAATACTATTGCTCGGACCGCCATGTCCAGATCAGCGGTCTCATCAACGATGACGGCATTATTGCCGCTGAGTTCGAGGAGCGTTCTCCCCAATCGCTGGCTCACCGTGGCGGCAACCCGACGGCCCACCGGAACCGATCCGGTGAAGGAAATGAGAGGCAATCGCTCATCTTGCACCATCTGCTCTGCGAGCGCCGCTTGATCGGTGATGAAGAGTGAAAAAATTCCTGGAAACCCCTGTTGCTGCATCACTCGATTGCAAATCTGTTGGACCGCAATGGCGCAGAGCGGCGCCTTGGGCGACGGTTTCCAAATGACGGTATCACCGGCAATGGCGGCCACGAAGGCGTTCCAGGCCCACACGGCAACGGGAAAATTGAACGCCGTGATGACACCCACCGGGCCCAATGGATGCCACTGTTCACTCATCCGGTGGGCCGGCCGTTCCGATTGCATCGTCACACCGTAGAGCATCCGTGACTGGCCGACGGCAAAATCAGCCATATCGATCATCTCCTGCACTTCTCCGTCTCCCTCCGCCTTGATCTTGCCGACCTCCAGGGACACCAACGTTCCCAACTGATCTTTCTTCTCACGCAAGGCTTGGCCGATGAGCCGAACGATCTCACCTCGCTTTGGGGCCGGGACCATGCGCCAAGTGCGGAACGCCTCCACTGATTCCTTCATAATCCGCTGATAATCATCTGATGAACATGGATAGACCCCCGCGATTTGTTCCCCAGTGGAAGGGTTGATCGAAGAGATGAGAGATCCATCATTTCGTCCGGACCACCACGTGCTGCCGGTACTTCCTCCGGAATTCACGGCTTGAATGCTCAGATCACGTAGGACGGCTGTATGAATGGTGCTCATCTGAACGAGGCTCCTAAATCATTGTCCAAAAAGGTCTGCAATGGGATCGATTCCTGTGTCACAAATCCATGGTACTGCGCAGGGTTCTTCAAGACAAGGTCCATGACACAGCAGGCGCTGGAAGCAGTCGTCACTTGAATGGCCGACCATAGTTTACCCTTGATACATTGAGGGTAAATCTTTTTCGCGTAATTCTCCTCAAATAATCCGCCACCTTTCGTTCCGGTGACCGACGCATAGATCAGGACGACGTCCTGCAAGGTTTGAGGAATCGCCCGCTCGAGCACGCGCTTGAGCGTTTCGCGATCTTCATTCAGCTTGAGGTCTTTCATGAGCAAGTGAATTTTCTCGCAGTGGCCGGGATAGCGGAGCGTCTTGTAGTTCATGGTTCTGACTTTTCCGGCATAACTATCGGCCAACGTGCCCAACCCTCCTGACGTATTGAAGGCTTCATACAGGAGTCCATCCAGTTCCAGGGTCTCATATCCTTCAAGCGGCTGGAGGGGGACCTTCTCGCCCCCTTCGATGCCGTAACAGACATTGCCGTATTCGTTGATCAGTCCGTCCGTCGACCAGGTGAGCGAATACTTGAGAGCGTTGCTGGGGTGCACTGGTAGCGCACCCACACGCATTTTAACCGTATCGAGCGTTTCAAAATGGGTCATGAGCTCATGCGCCACGATACTAATGAAGCCTGGCGCCAGCCCACATTGCGGCATAAAGGCATGGGTCGCCCCTGTGCTCAACACTTTGATCTGGTTCGTGACCTCGACGTCTTCCGTCAGGTCGAAATAATGCAAGTGATGGGTCAACGCCAGACCGGCGACCGTGGGATTGCAAAAATAGGGAAGACTCGAAAAAATCGCATCAAACTGATGGGCGGATAGATAGGTGCTGACGGCATCTGGATGTCGCACATCGAGCAGGCAGGGAGTGACCCGTTCCAAGCCGAGATCTTCGACCAAATGCTTGGACGCATCGAGGGTCATATCGCCTAGATGAACCTCGTAGCGGCTGGATTGATTGAGTAGGCAGACAATCAACGAACCGATCTTGCCGGCCCCGAGCACAAGCACACGCTTCATGATAGCGCATTATACTCCATCATCGGGGGTCGGGCACTTGCTTTGAGAAATGTTGCGAGCCGACGCGCGTAGCTATTAGTTCGGCTCGAGTGAATCGATAAGGTATTGGGAACGATGTGTCGATTCGGTTGTGGTTTGATGGTGCCGGCAGGGTGGGATGTCCGCTTGCAGCCTTCGCAGCAACGTTGTCATCTTCATCGTATTCGGCACTTCACAAATCCACACATGCATGCCGGATTGCAACTCATCAAAATGTCGTTGCACGCGAAAGCCGGGCTGCTCCATGAAGTAGGCAGAGAGAAAGCCATTGACGGCGGTCACGACCCAGGGATGCTCTTTGATGTAGCGATAGCTGAGCCGAAGCTCGGTTACCGTAATGTCTTGTCCGGTTTCCATCTCACCTCGATCAATTCCTACGTTGAAGGGATCTTGTCTGGGTGCGGAACCGAGCCGGAGGGACTCCGAACTCCCGCTTGAAGGCGCGATTAAAGGAAGGCTCGGACTCATATCCCACCTCGCCCGCCACTTCGGCCACGCTCTTGGACGTGGACGTCAGCACTTGAGCGGCGAGCTGCAGTCTCCAGCGCGTCAAGTACCCCATCGGCGTATCTGAGAGGTAACGGCGAAATCGCTCGGCTAACGCTGAACGGGATAGGCCAACCTCATTGGCCAACGCCGCGATCGTCCAGGGGTGTGAGGGCTGCCTGTGCAAGAGAGCCAATGCCTTTCCGACGTCCGGATCTCGCACACCGGCGAGCCAACCTGTTTGTGACGGCGGCAAGTTCGCGATGTACCGCCGCAACGTTTCTACGAACAATGCCTCTGATAATTTTGCGATGACCGCGGCGCCGCCTGGGCCGGAGGCCTCCGCGTGATCGACCGAATAGCGGAAGGTATCCTCCAGCCACTGTCCAGACGGGTTATCTCGAATGTGCACTTTGACGATCGATGGCAGCCCAGCCAAGAACACTTGGCCGAGTTGTGGGTCGCAGGTCAGGTACCCGCACACCAGTTTCGTGGTCTCTCCTCCGCCTCCCAACTGGGACAGGATACGGCCTTCAGCAAAGACCTGCTTCAGGTGCGGCGCGCTGTCGATGGGCGTGACAGAAGGGCCGTTGCCCATGAGGTGGGCATTTCCATGCGGGAGGATGACGATATCGCCTGCTTCCAGGGGCACTGCACGGCCGCCTTCTTCGTTCTGACAGTAGCACTGTCCTTCGGTGACCAGGTGGAAGATGAAGACATGTTTCAGACCGGATGGCAAATAGGACGCCAGGGTGCTTGAGTCGGGCTCACGTGTACACCACGGCGATGAGAATTCACCGTTAAAGAACACCGCGCCGTCCAGTTTCACGGCTTTCAAGACTTCAGACAGTACATCCATCCGATGGATCTCCGCAACGAGGCTGCTCGGCTAAACCGGCTGGACGCCCGGATAAACGACCTGCAGCTTAGCATTCTCCTGATAAGAGAGCTAGACGCGCTGATAAGACGCCGTCACGCTTCTCTCGTATAGTGCAAACAGAAACAGCACGGCGCAGAGACGGCACCGTAGATCTGCAACAATGAAAGGGAGGAGGACATCATGACAAGTGCACCGGTTGAAGAAATGGACGGTATAAAGGCTCGGCTCAAATCGATCTGGACGGCGGGAGACTATGATCGTTTCTCGCGATTCATGGAAGGTGGTGCGCGCGAGTTTTATGAACGGCTCAACATCGCCCCAGGATGCCAATTGCTTGATGTCGCCTGTGGGTCCGGTCAACTGGCGCTGATGGCGGCCAAAGACGGCATTGAGGTGACCGGCGTGGATATCGCGGGTAACTTAGTGGACCGGGCACGGGCACGCGCACAGGCGGAAGGACTGAGCGCTCATTTCGAGGAGGCTGATGCCGAGATACTGCCGTTCGATGATGCGAGCTTTGACGTCGTGGTGACGCTAATCGGCGCGATGTTCGCCCCGCAGCCTCAGCTGGTTGCTCAAGAATTGCTTCGTGTGTGCGTACCGGGAGGCACTATCGCCATGGCCAATTGGACGCCCCAGGGGTTTGTTGGGCAGATGTTCAAGGCCGTTTCGAAGTTCATCGCACCGTCCGGGATGCCTGCGCCGGTTTTGTGGGGTGATGAAGCCACCGTCCGTGAGCGACTTGGCCATGGAACCTCAGAACTCAACCTCACGAGACGGCAGTACCTCTTCGACTATCCATTTTCACCCACGGAGGTCGTAGAATTCTTTCGACTGCATTACGGACCGACGAACAGAGCATTCGCGTCGCTGAATGCCGAAGCACAAGCGCAATTGAGGCAAGAGCTCGAAACACTCTGGGCTGCGCACAACCGAAGCGGGACGGACAACACCATTGTCTTTGCGGAATATCTCGAAGTTGTTGGTATTCGGACGTGACGGAAGACTCACGTTATCTTGCGTACAACAGCGTGATGTAAAAGCGAATATAATTCGGTCGTATACCATGCGAAGGAGGTTACCATGAGACTATCACGGTTGCTTGCGTTGACTGGAAGGAGGTGGACCATGAATTCCGCCCACATCCTCGGAATCGCCGCGGCTGCTTTGCTCACCTACGCCGCTCCCGGTTCGGCCGCAGAATCGACGGTTGTGCCTAGGCCGCCGAGTCCTTCCGATACGGTCCCTCTCTACACAGACCTCGGCTCCCACCACAAACGCATCTCCACTCGAGTCCCGGCCGCACAGCAATACTTCGACCAGGGCCTGCGACTTGTCTACGGCTTCAACCATGCGGAAGCGATTCGCTCATTCAGCCGCGCCGCAGAGCTCGATCCCACCTGCGCCATGTGCTACTGGGGAATCGCGCTCGCCTACGGGCCGCACGTCAACGCTCCCATGGACCAGGCGAGCGGAGTCGCCGCTTACGCGGCGGTGCAGAAAGCACTGGCGCTCAAGTCCCACGCCACGGCGTCTGAGCGCGCGTACATCGAGGCGCTCGCGCAGCGCTATGAAGCGGACCCACCCGCCGATCGTACCCGGTTGGACAGATTGTATTCGCGCACGATGGGAAAGGTCGCCAAGACCTATCCCAAGGACCTCGACGCCGCGACCCTGTATGCCGAATCACTGATGGACCTCCGCCCGTGGAACTACTGGCGACCCGACGGCACTCCCTACCCCGAAACCAAGGACATCGTACGCCAGCTCGAGGGAGTCCTCACGCGCAACCCTCATCATCCCGGCGCGTGTCATTACTACATCCACGCGGTCGAAGCGGTGAATCCGAAGGCCGCAGTGCCGTGCGCCGAACGTCTCGCTCGGCTCATGCCGGGAGAAGGGCACATGGTCCACATGCCCTCGCACATCTACATCCGCGTTGGACGGTGGAACGACGCCGTGCAGGCCAACCACCATGCCATCCACACCGACGAGGAATTCATCGAAGATCAACACCCGATGGGCGTCTATCCCCTTGCGTACTACCCGCACAACATCCACTTTCTCGCCTTCGCTTCCACCATGGCGGGCCGCAGTGCGCAGGCAATCAAAGCGGCTAGTACACTCACCTCCAAGGTGAACCTGGAGGCCGCGCGCCAAGTCGGGCTCCTTCAAGAAATGCTGCCGTACCACGCGCTCACGCTCACGACGTTCGGCAAATGGGACGAGGTGCTGGCCGCACCGCTTCCGCCTGAAGACATCCGCTTGTCGTACGCCATGGCCTACTACGCCCGCGGGGTGGCGCATGCCGCCAAAGAAGAGTGGGCTGAGGCGCAAGCCGCGTTCGACACGGTGGCTGCGACAGAGGCTGCGACGCCTGAAGGCGCCGAGGGCAAGACCGCGCTCTCGATTGCCGTGCATGCGCTGTCCGGCGAGATCGCGACTCGCCGCGGCGACCTCGACGCCGGCATCACCCACTTCCGGGAGGCTGCCAAGATCGAAGACGGAGGACTCTACTTCGAACCGCCCAAGTGGTATTACCCGATACGGCATTCGCTCGGCGCCGCGCTGGTGAAAGCGGGACAAAATGCAGAAGCCGAAAAGATGTATCGCGAAGACCTCCGACGCTTCCCGGAGAACGGCTGGTCCCTGTTCGGCCTCGCACAAGCACTCCGGGCGCAGGGGAAGAACACTGAGGCGGACGCAGCGGATGCACGCTTCCGCCGAGCATGGCCAGACACCGATGTGACGCTGACGGCATCCAGGTTTTAACGGATAGAGAGCGACAGAAAGGGGGGAAGTCTTGCGTCGGATCGACGTAGGCCTTCCAACCCCTTGTTACGTTCCTGCGTGCTTGAACGCAATAGTGTGCGAGACCTTCAATCACCCATTGCCCCTCTCGAACGCCTGAGAGATACTGGGGCCTGATTCAGAGGAGCCGCAGGGGGCGGAGGAATGTTGGTCGGCAGATACGCGGAGGAGATATGAAGGAGAAGAAGGGAAGGCGAGAAGACATGGACCAGGCCGTTGAGCGACGCGGAGGAAGCGATCCCTTTCAGCGCCTGCTCGGACTGATGTTCAAGGCACATCCGTGGCACGGCGTGTCCATCGGGGAGGAAGCCCCGGACGTGGTCACGGCCTACATCGAAATCGTCCCCACCGACACGGTTAAGTACGAGGTGGACAAGAGCAGTGGCTTTCTCAAGGTGGACCGACCGCAGCGATTTTCCAACCATTGCCCGGTCTACTATGGTCTCATTCCGCAGACGTACTCCGGCTGCCAGGTCGCCGACATCTTTGCCAAGCGAGCCCGCCGCAAGGACATGGTCGGGGACGGGGATCCCTTGGACATCTGTGTGTTGTCGGAGAAGAGCATTCCTCATAGCGACATCCTCCTGACGGCGCTGCCGATCGGCGGGTTGAGCCTGGCCGACGGCGGTGAGGCCGACGACAAGATCATCGCCGTGATGCGGGACGACGCCGTGTACGGGAACTTCACGGACGTTGCACAATGTCCGGCAGCCCTCCTGGATCGCCTCCAACATTATTTTCTGACCTATAAGAGTGCGCCCGGGTCGACTCACCATAAAGTGAAGATCACCAGCGTGTACGGACGAGAGGAAGCGCAGAAAGTCATCCGAGCCGGACACGCCGACTATTGTGCGAAGTATCCGGAGCTGAGTTCCTTATGGCCGAAGAAACTGTAGCGTGCCAAGCGCGCGGGAAGCCTGTGGGAGCGTGTGGAGGAAATGGGGCGCACCACCTCGCTCTTTCACAGAATTCTCACGTTGAGACCGCCGCTCTTCTTGCCGTACCGTTTGAGCCCACGCAGACTCACAGGCTCCTTGTACGTGCAACCTTGTACTAGTAGCTTCCGAGGGCCTGCATCGCGGCGTTGTGGAGAATTTTCGGAGGGCCGTCAAAAGCCGCCGCGTTTCATGATTGGTATCCGAGGTTCCAGCAGGAAGCACCGTGCCTTCTCAAGTTTATGACGCTCTCCATCATGCCCACTCTTACCGCTATTCTCTGCGGTGAGACTGCATACGGGCAAGACGTTCAGGGCAGGGCTTGTCGCAGCCGGCATCGCATTCCAGACCAAGGCGTTCAAGACCGCCACAACTGCCCCCGATCGGACGGCGACCGAGCAGGACACCCACCGCCATCGCCAGGATCGCAATACCCATGACAAGAAAGGTCACCAGGAAAATGGTCATGACAGCTCCTGTTTCCGGTACCGTTGGAAAGCGCAACAGACGCGCTCCTCAAAGTGTCCATCCCGTTCGACGACGAAGAGGACGGGAAGACTGAACCGTTCAGCGATGGCCATGCCGCGCTCAGGCCCCAACACCTGAAACGCGGTGGCCCAGGCATCGGCTCGCATGCTGGTCTCCGCCAGCACGGTCACCGACACCAGATGATTATCGACCGGCCAGCCGGTGGTCGGATCGATGGTATGGGAATAGCGTCGCCCGGCGATTTCAAAAAAGTTCCGATAATTGCCCGAAGTGGCGAGGGCGATGTCGCTGAGCGCCAGCATCGTGTGCACCGAGCGTTCACCCGACAACGGCTTCTCAATCGCGATCCGCCAGGGTGTCTCGTGATCCTTGAAGCCGCGTACGCGAATCTCACCACCGATCTCAACCATAAAATGTTTAATGCCGTGCGCGGTCATGAGTTCCGCAACCCGGTCCACACCATACCCCTTGGCAATTCCGGAAAGATCCAGGAAGACATGAGGATGATGCTTGCGTATCGCCGGTTGAGTCTCACTGAGTGTAATTTTATCAAGTCCGCTGCGCCTGCGTGCAGCGGCAATGTCGCGTTCAAGCGGGATGCGGTCCGGATGAACCTCGGGGCCGAAGCCCCAGAGATTGACCAGGGGGCCAACCGTGATGTCAAACGCCCCTTCACTCTGGGCTCCGATCTCCAGCGCGGCTTTGAGCACGTCACGGAGCGGAGCGGATGCGGACACCCAGTCTGTGGTGCGCAGACGGTTAAAGCGCGAGAGTTCCGATTCCGGGTCGTAGGTGGACATGGTGTGATTGATCTCAGCCAGCAAGGCGTCAACTTCGACCTGCAGTGCCTTCAGCGTCGGAGTGGTCTGGGTGGGGCGGTATTTCACGTTATAAGTGGTTCCCATAGTGCGACCACTCATGTGCAACTCTGCGACAGGCGGCTCAGGACGCAGCAAGCTGAAGCCGGCACCGGCAGCCAGCAGAACGATCAAGGCAACCAGCGCACGGGGGCGCAGAATGGAGGGATGCATGGAAGCTCATCCTCCGAAGTCGTCGAGCATGATGTTGTCCCGCTCGACACCCAGATCCAACAGCATCTTGATCACGGCGGTATTCATCATCGGCGGTCCGCAGAGGTAGTACTCACAGTCCTCGGGCGCCGGATGGGTTTTCAGATACTCATTATAGAGTACGCTATGGATGAAACCGGTATAGCCGCTCCACTCGTCCTCTGGGATCGGGTCGGACAGGGCGACATGCCACTCAAAGTTGTCGTGCGCTGCGGCCAGCTTGTCGAAATCGTCGACATAGAACATCTCGCGCTTCGATCGAGCCCCGTACCAGAAGGACATCTTGCGTGTGGTCTTAAGGCGGCTCAGCTGATCGAAAATGTGCGACCGCATGGGCGCCATCCCGGCGCCACCGCCGATAAACACCATCTCGTTGCGGGTGTCACGCGCAAAGAACTCGCCGAACGGTCCGGAGATAGTGACCATGTCCCCCGGTTTCAGTCCGAACAGGTAGGATGACATTTTACCTGGAGGGACATTTTGCGTGCGCGGCGGGGGCGTGGCAATGCGAATATTGAGCATAATGGTGCCACGTTCCTCAGGGTAATTGGCCATGGAGTAGGCGCGCTCGAGGGGCTCATTGACCTTGGACACAAGTTCCCAGAGGTTCAGCCGGTCCCAATCGTTGCGAAATTTTTCTTCGATGTCAAAATCCTTGAACGATTGCTCATACGGAGGGCAGAAAATCTGGATGTACCCCCCGGCACGGAAATCGACATATTCATCCTCGGGAAGCTCGAGTACCAGTTCTTTGATGAAGGTGGCCACATTGTGGTTGGAGCGGACGGTACATTCCCATTTCTTGACCCCGAACACCTCATCTGGAATCTCGATCTTCATGTTCTGCTTGACCGCCACCTGACAGGAGAGACGGTAGCCCTCGCGCGCTTCACGCTTGGTGATGTGAGCGGTTTCTGTCGGCAGAATGACCCCACCCCCTTCGAAGACCTTGACCCGACACACGCCACACGTACCGCCGCCGCCGCAGGCGGAACTGACAAAAATCTTGGCATCGCCAAGGGCCCCGAGCAGCTTGCCGCCGATCGGCGTCTCGATAAATTTCTTGTCGTTGATCGTGATCGTGACGTTGCCGCTGGCCACCAGTTTCGATCGCGCACTCAGAATGAGGACGGCCAGAATGAGGACAATTCCGGTGAAAAAACCGACTCCCAGCATGATCTCGATCATACGCGGCCTCTCATCAGGACTTAGAGTTGAATTCCAGAAAAGGCCATGAATCCGAGGGCCATCAACCCCGCGGTGATGAATGCGACGCCCAGCCCCTGCAAACCAGCGGGGATGTCCGAATACTTGAGCTTCTCACGCACCCCTGCCATTGCCACGATCGCGAGCGCCCACCCGACACCGGACCCCACACCATAAGTCACGCTCTCACTAAAGGTATAGTCACGTTCGACCATAAACAGACAGCCTCCGAGAATGGCGCAGTTGACGGTAATCAGCGGCAGAAAGATTCCCAACGAGTTGTACAGTGACGGGACGTATCGGTCGAGAAACATTTCCAGTACTTGTACGACAGCCGCAATGACGCTGATGTAGCTGATAAGTCCTAGGAAACTCAGACTCATCTCAGAGAGCCCCGCCCATGCCAACGCGCCATCCCGGATCAGAAACTGGTAGATCAGATTATTGATCGGGATGGTCAGACTCTGGACGACGACCACCGCAATGCCGAGTCCGAGCGCCGTGCCGATTTGTTTTGAGACGGCAAGAAACGTGCACATGCCGAGAAAAAACGTCAGCGCAAGATTCTCGACGAAGACCGCTTTGATAAACAGATTGATCAAGTCAATCATGAGGCCACCTCGGGACGAGGCGCGTGATAGATCCGGTATTCAGGTTCCTCGACTTGTGCCGGCTTCCAGGAGCGCACCACCCAAATGATCATGCCGATCAGGAAAAATGCACTCGGTGGCAGGAGCAACAAGCCGTTTGGCACATACCACCCGCCATCCCGTTCAAGAAGGAGGATCGGGTACCCGAACAGGGAACCGGATCCCAAGAGCTCGCGCACGGTCCCGACCACCAGTAACAGTGCGCTATAGCCGAGGCCGTTGCCGAGTCCATCGAGGAAGCTCGGGAGGGGAGGATGTTTCATCGCATAGGCTTCGGCGCGTCCCATGACGATACAATTGGTGATAATCAACCCAACGAAGACCGACAGGTCCTTGCTGATGGTGAACGCATAGGCTTTGATGAACTGATCGGTCACGATGACCAGCGACGAAATAATGGTCATCTGCACGATGATGCGGATGCTGCTGGGGATCTGATTGCGGATCACGCTGATGGCGGCATTGGAGAGGGCGGTGACGACGGTCAGCGCGATGCACATCGTGATCGTCGTTGAGAGTTTCGACGTCACGGCCAGTGCCGAGCAAATCCCTAGGACCTGCAGGATGACCGGGTTATTGTCGACAATCGGGTCGAACATTATTTTTCGGTGCTCGTATGACATGCGAGTTAGCTCCTTTCGTCACGCAAACGGGAAAGGTACGGCCCGTACCCTTTGTCGCTCAGCCAGAATTTCAGCAAATTCTCCACGCCCCGCGAGGTGATGGTGGCGCCGGCGAGTGCGTCGACCTGGTGTTGCGAATCGGGGGTGGAACTGTCGATCGCGACCTTCGTCACTTCAACCTGAACCTTCCATTGATCGTCAAACAGGACTTTTCCCGTCCATTGTGCCCGCCACTTGGGATTGTCGATCTCTCCTCCCAACCCCGGGGTCTCGGCATGCTGATAGAAGCGGAGGCCCTGAACCGTTCGCAAGTCCTCCTCAAGCGCAAGAAACCCGTACATGGTGGACCAGAGCCCGTAGCCGTACACCGGCAGAATCAATTTCTTCAAGCCGCCGTTGGGGTCGACAATTCGATAGACCGGCAGATAGCGCGGTTCACGCCTGATCCCCGCCACATCCTCTCGGCGGGTGAGTTCGGTGGAGATCGCGGGATCCTTTCCGGCCTTGACGATATTAAAGGTGTCAGGATCGATCCCCTTCACCTCGTCACCGGTTGCCAGTTCGACCATGCGAGCGTCAATCCGTTTGAGCGCTTGTTCTTCCGTCAGTCCCTCCTTGAGGAGGCCGGAGACCGCAATCACATTCCGGATGAGATCGGCTTTCTGATTCGACTCCTGAATCGGTCGAAGGAGCACCGCCGCGCCGGCGACCACGACCGAGCAGACCAGACAGACGACAAACGTCACCAGCAGCGTCCTGCTCGCACTCTCAACCGGCGCAGCGGATACGGTGGAATCTGATTCAGGCGCGGACATGGCGGCGGAGCCTCCGTCGGATGTTCAACTGAACGACCGCATAATCGATCAGGGGCGCGAACACATTGGCAAACAAAATCGTGAGCATCACGCCTTCCGGAAACGCCGGGTTCGCCACGCGGATCAGCACGGTCATGGCCCCGATCAGCATGCCGAAGACCCAGCGCCCGGCACTCGTCATGGCGGCTGACACCGGATCGGTGGCCATGAAGACCATGCCGAAGGCAAACCCGCCCAGCACCAGGTGCCAGTACCAGGGCATCGCCACCATGGGATTGGTGTCGCTGCCGATCATATTGAATAGGAGCGAGGCTCCGACCATGCCCAGAAAGACCCCGACGATAATACGCCAGGAACCGACTCCGGTATAAATCAGGAACGCCGCGCCGAGCAGACAGGCGAGGGTCGAGGTTTCTCCCATGGAACCAGGCATCAGGCCGAGAAAGGCATTCCACCAGGTCACGCCTCCGCGGATGATCTCCTCGACGCCGCCAACTTTACCTAGGCTGAGCGCAGTCGCGCCGGAATAGCCATCCACCGCCACCCACACCCGGTCACCGGACATTTCGGCGGGATAGGCGAAAAACAGAAACGCCCGCGCGGTCAGGGCGGGATTGAGAAAATTCTTGCCGGTCCCGCCGAAGATCTCTTTGCCGAGCACCACGCCGAAGCTAATCCCGATGGCGACCATCCAGAGAGGCATATTGGGTGGCAGCGTCAGCGTGAAGAGCATAGAGGTGACAAGAAAGCCTTCATTGATCTCTTTCTGACGCACCGTGGCAAAGACCGTTTCCCAGACACCGCCGACGATCAAGGTCGTCAGATAGATGGGCAGAAAATACAAGAAGCCATGCACCGTATCGGCAAGAATGCTGCCCGCATCAAACCCGATATGGAGCGCCGACAATAGTTCGTAACGCCAGCCTGTCTTGGTCATGCCCATCTTTGCGAGCGCCAGATTGGCCTGATAGCCGGTGTTGAACCAGCTCCACAGGATGCAGGGAATCAGCGCCACCACCACGTACATCATCAATCGTTTCAGATCGATCCCATCCCGCACATGGGGCGCGTTGTGCGTGGTTTCCGGAGAGGAATACAGAAACACATCGACCATCTCGAACACGGGATAGTACTTTTCAAACCGGCCGCCCTTGGCAAACAGGGGCCTGAGACGATCAAGATAGCGTTTCATGTCTGCCATCAGCCTTCTCTCTCGATCTGGCTCAGCACGCTCCGCAGCACCGGGCCGTAGTCGTTCTTGCCCACGCACACGAAGGAGCACAATGCGAGGTCTTCCTCGTCCAGTTCCATGCAGCCCAACTTTTGCGCCATGTCGGTGTCGCCTACAACCAGGTAGCGCAACAATTGCGTCGGGAGGATGTCCAAGGGCATGATATCCTCGAAGTTGCCGAATGGCACCATGGCACGCAGACTTCCGTTCAGCCCGGTGGTCAACCCAAACTCCTCCTTGCGGTGACGGAAGAGGCTCGATAGCATGACGTTGCTCTGGGAGAATGCTTTCCGCCCCGGTGCGAACCAGCCCATGAACGTTCGTTCTACGCCTTCCTGAAGCACACAGACCTGTAAATGATGCCGCCCCAGATAGGACGACCAGTCGGCTGCGTGACGCCCCGACAAGATCGAGCCGGAGATGACGCGATTATCACCCTCCTGAACTTCTCCCGCGATCAACTCCTCGATACAGGCGCCGAGCCTGGTCTGCAACAGGCGTGGTTGTTTGACCTGGGGCCCACCGAGCGCGACGATGCGTCCAGTCGATAAGCGGCCGCTGGTAAATAGCTTGCCGATCGCAATCACCTCTTGGTAGTTGAGGTGCCAGACAACCTTGTTGACGTCTACCGGTTCGAGAAAATGAATGTGCGTCCCCGGCAGACCGGCCGGGTGGGGGCCGTCGAAACTCGCCTCGCGCACGTGGGCTAACCCCTGTGGCAACGGCAATTCAGCTGTGGGTGACTTGCACACCCACAGCGGCATGGTGCCCAGGCGCGAGAGCACCGTCAGGCCGTGCCCGAACGACTCAGCCTCTGCAGCAATAATCGGAGCAGGATCGGCCGCCAGCGGGTTGCTGTCCATCGCCGTCACGAAGATGGCGGCCGGACGAGTAGTCGGATCGGCGATCTTACTATAGGGACGCGTGCGTAAGGCCACCCACAGACCCGATGCCAACAGATTGTCCACCACCTGCGTTTCGGTCAAGCCGGCCAGTCGATCGACAGGGTAGGCCGTAAATGTCTCCTCGTCTTCGGTTTCGTCAAGCCGGATGATGACCGATTGGAGCAGGCGTTGCGCTCCACGATGGATCGCACTCACCGTGCCGGCACCCGGAGCCGTGATGTGTACGCCGGGTAACTTCTTGTGCTCGAACAGCGCTTGGCCGAGCTTCACCTTGTCCCCCTCGGCAACCAGCATGGCGGGTTTGAGATCGAGATGATCCACGCCGAGCACGCCGACGTGTCGGACAGGTTTGGCGACATGGACCAGCTGCTCCGGTTTCCCACTGATCGGCAGATCCAATCCTTGTGTAATTCTGATATGCATAGAAGTTCTGATTGAATTACGGCTGTCGTGGTGCAGCGATTCGGCGACCGT
Organism: uncultured Nitrospira sp.; assembly: GCA_902500755.1. Taxonomy (GTDB): domain Bacteria; phylum Nitrospirota; class Nitrospiria; order Nitrospirales; family Nitrospiraceae; genus Nitrospira_D. Next base: position 14,824 of record CABVRV010000030.1, on the reverse strand, counting down.
TATTTGAACGGTCAGAGGTCGTGGTCCCAGGCATCGTACTCTTCTGCAACAATACATGAACCCCTTGGGGTGTCCACTGCAGTTGCTGTTTCTTCACAAACCGTTTACGTGCTACCTGGTTCGTCGTGGACGCGACAAATCTGCGCTGACGGTGTTGCCCTGCCGGTACCACTCCGCGAAGTTTGGAATGAAGCGGTGATTTGGTGAGAACGTAGGTCTCAAACTCGGTGACCGCGCGCAACAGCGTGACCATGGCCAGCGACCATGCCATACCAGCGGTAATGTTTCAAGCTCTCCAGGCCTGTTTCCACGTTAGTGCCGAACTCAGCCATCTCTTCTCCCCCCGTTATCGTGTGCTGTTTCATGACCAGGGCTGTTTCGCTCGATCCGGTACATCTTTTCCGTTGTGACTCCATCAATTCTCACGTTGAGACCGACAGCGCGAACCGTATATGGTAGGAGAACTGATCAAAAGGAGTTCCTCAATGCCATTGAGTTCTTATAATCACGTCTCCATTCCCTCTTTCATGTACGGCACAGCCTGGAAGAAAGAGGCGACGACTGAGCTGGTGTTGCAGGCTGTGGAGGTTGGCTTCACCGCCATCGATACCGCGAATCAACTCGTCCACTACGATGAGACAAGGGTGGGGGAGGCGCTCCTACAATTAGCCACGCAAGGTATCACCCGCGACAAACTGTTTCTGCAAACGAAGTTCACTCCAATCAACGGCCAGGATCATCGTCTGCCCTACGATGCCCGGGCAAGCATCACGACGCAGGTGCAGCAATCCTTTGCCAGTTCCTTAGCACATCTCCATACCGACTATCTGGACTCGTATGTGCTGCATGGCCCCTATTCACGACGAGGCTTAGGGGTTGAGGATTGGGAAGTCTGGGCGGCGATCGAATCCCTCTATGATGCCGGCAAGACAAAGATGATCGGCGTCAGCAACATCACGGCCGATCAATTGACCTTGCTCTGCACGAAGACGAAGCACAAGCCGATGGTGGTGCAGAACCGCTGCTATGCGGCGTTCGGCTGGGATAAGGAAGTACGTGAGATTTGCCAGACTAACCGGATAATTTATCAGGGGTTCTCACTTCTGACTGCAAATCGCGAGGTCTTTGCTGACTCCGCCATTCGCACCATGGCGGCCAAGCATCAGACCGGCCCCGCCCAAATCGTATTTCGTTTCTCACAGCAGATCGGCATGCTGCCGTTGACGGGAACGACGAATTCCAAACACATGACAGAAGATCTCCAGTGCGAGCGGTTTACGCTCTCGCCGGATGAGCTGACCGTGATCGAGACCATCGGGCAATAGGGCTGACATGAAAATCTTGGTCAAGCGCGTCTATGAACCGGTGGCCAAGCCCGATGGTTTTCGGGTTCTGATTGATCGATTGTGGCCACGTGGACTTTCTAAGCCTGACGCGAGGCTCGATCTCTGGTTGCCGGATCTTGGTCCATCGACGGCCCTCCGGAAATGGTTCAACCACGATCCGGCACGATGGACAGAATTCTGCCGTCGATATCATGCTGAACTCAAGAAGAAGACAGGACTTCTCGCAACGATCACAGAACAGGCCAAGGCCAGCACTGTGACGCTGCTCTATTCAGCCAAAGACGAACGGCATAACCAGGCCGTCGCGCTCCGGAGCTTTCTCGTGAAACGAAAAAGTTCGGCTGGGCTCTGTCAAAGCTCGTTCGGGAGGAATTCAGATGAAAGACGCGGCGTTTCAAGAGCTGCTGACAAGTATCAAGCAAGCCGGAAAGATTCGACGGGGCCGGCTTAAGCCATCGCGCGTCACCACGTTTCGACCAACTGATGTGAAGGGCATCCGCGAAAAACTCAACGCGTCGCAGACAGAGTTTGCCCTCATGATCGGTGTCAGCGTCGCAACCTTGCGCAACTGGGAGCAGGGGCGCCGCAGGCCCGATGGCCCGGCTCTTGCTCTGCTGCGTGTGGCGGCACGGAACCCACGTGCAGTGGCCGAAGCGCTCCATCGAGAATCGCACCGAGGTGCGGCGTAATGGTGGTTGTAGTCAGAGCGAATATGACTCGCTTGTTGATTGGTGGCAATTCCCGCTCTATTCGTGAGATATCAGTCTGTTAAAAGTGGATATTGAGTTGTTGCGGGAAAAGCAGAGGAATTGGTCTCCTGATTGGTAATGAACAACAACAACATGGATAGGACACGGACCCCGGTCGTCAATAGATGTCTCGTCTCGCGGTAGCTTCCGGTCGTAGGTCCAGCTCGCAAGGCGTATCCCCTCTCCCGATTGTGTACCTGCTATTGTGCTCTTGATCTACCACGGACCCGCAACTAGGAAATGCGACGCATGATGACTGAGTAAGGCGTACGATGCTCATTAAGAAGAAGCAACTGACTCGATGTTCCTGGGCCGGTGACAAGCCGCACATGATCCGCTACCACGATCGGGAGTGGGGGAGGCCGGTGCATCGCGATCGCCGACTCTTTGAAATGCTGCTGCTCGAAGGGGCGCAGGCCGGTCTGACTTGGGACACCATCTTAAAGCGCCGCGAGGGCTATCGAAAGGCTTTTGCTGGGTTTGATCCTACTAAAGTTGCCAAGTTCACAGCCAACAAGCAGAAACAGTTATTAAACGACCCTGGCATCATCCGCAATCGGCTGAAGATCGACGCGGCGGTGACAAATGGGCAGGCTTTCCTGGCTGTGCAGAAAGAATTCGGATCCTTCGATCGATATGTCTGGCAGTTTGTCGGTGGGAAACCACAGCTGAATCGCCGGCGAACGATGGCGGACGTACCGGTCACGAGTCAGGAGAGCGATGCGCTCTCACAGGATCTCAAGAAGCGTGGGTTCCGCTTCGTGGGGAGCACGATCGTTTACGCCTTTATGCAGGCGGTGGGCATGGTGGACGACCATCTCAACGGCTGTTTTGCCAAGACGCGAGCACCCGTCAGGTAAGTAAATGGACACGGCTCGCGTAGTTTTTGATATAGCGCTGCCGGTAGGCCGCTCCCGTCGGCTGTTCCTTGTCTCACGAGGCACGTCGAAATCGTGTTCCCCCTGTTTGTTAGCGTTGCGTCCTTTTCGAAGCTCCTCCGTCTATAGGGATGAGGGCGGAATCATCCGCCACTCTATAAGAAGGAGGTTCCCCATGCGTCCTCATATTTCTCTCGATGTGCGTGATGTGTCCAAGTCGGTGGCATTCTATGAGAAGGTATTCGGCTTGAAGCCCCAGAAGCAGGTGACCGACTATGCCAAGTTTGACTTGAAGGCCCCGGTCCTGAACTTCTCGCTGGTCTCCTCTACCGGGGAGGTGAGTGCCGTGGATCACTTGGGGATCGAAGTCGAGACGGTCGAGGAGATCGCTAAATGGAAGGCACGGTTGCAACGGGAAGGGATTCTTGAGAAGGTCGAAAATAATATCGCCTGTTGCTTTGCCCGACAGGACAAGCTTTGGTTTACAGACCCAGACGGGAACGCCTGGGAAATCTTTACAGTCCATGAGCAGTTGGAAGTCACTGGACGACTCAGTCAAACAGGCTGCTGCGTGCCGAAGAAGGCCGTCGCTCATGAACCGGCCGTTTGCAGCGACTAAGTCGGTGGAGTACCGCATGGAGGTCGATGAGGGAGGAGGCCATCATGAGAATCAAGGCAGAGGAACTCTGGCAGGCTGTGCATGATGGCCTCCGGGCCTTTATCGCCAAGCGGGTGAACGATCCGGATCATGTTGATGACATTCTGCAGGACGTCTTTGTACGCGTCCACCGGCAGATGCATACGGTGAACGATCCCCGCCGAATCGTCTCCTGGATCTATCAGGTCACGCGGAATGTGATCATTGATCATTACCGAAAGCCTGGAAGACAACGGGAGATCCCTTCGGGATTGAATTCAGAACTTGAAGCGTTTAACGAAGTATCAAAGAACTCAGAGGCTGCTCATCGAGACGAGGGTAGGGAATCTCGATCGGAACTTGCCGGTTGCATTCGTCCCATGATCGAGCGGCTCTCACAGGACTATCGTGAGGCCATTACCCTTGTAGAGATAGCTGGGCTAACCCAACAGGCTGCTGCCAAACAGATGGGCCTTTCTCTTTCAGGGATGAAATCTCGTGTGCAACGTGGGCGAAGACAGCTGAAACAGATGCTCGACGACTGTTGTTTGATCCAACTGGATCGTCGGAAAGGCGTCGTCGAGTATCGTTCGCGTGGAACCGAGTGTGACCCTTGTGGTTCTACGCGTGACACCCAAGAAGCGGGCCAATGAATGTGGCAAGAATGGGTACCCTCTGGTGAGAGGATACCCATCGCGAGGTGGCAGGGTCTAATTTAATGGATGAACAACTCCAGCAAGGTTGAGGAGATCGGTGATCTCGAAATCGCCTGCTTTTGCGGACGGTAATGTCGGTTTCCAGTTCCGGTTTAACGATAGGTAGGAATCTCTATCGGCCCTTAATAAGCCGATGAACACTTCCCCGACAATACGACTTCCAACAGGTCCCAATCGGCGTCCGCTCTCAAGGACTTCCGCCTCCTTCAGAATGTAATACCAGAGCGGGGTGCTCTTTTCCATGCCGAAGGGAGCCAGTTCTGCGAGTTGTGCCGGAGTCAAGACTCGGGCATTCATCACTCGTGCAATGGCTTGTCCTGAGGGAATACCGAAATTGACGTGCCGCATGAGATTGCGGGAGGCCAGCGACTGGATTCCGTCCGATGGCATACCTGGTGCTGGACCGCGAGACCCAAGGAGATGCATCAAAGGAGTTGAGAGCTTGGTGTCAATCTCCTTGTTGGGGCGCACGTTACCGTCTCCAAAATTGAAGAAAGTTTGCCAGTCGACAAACCGGCGCGCCGCTCGCTTGCCGCCTCGCATGTCATTGGGATTGGGATCATTCGGATCGGCCGAGTCATCGAAAATGAATGCGAAGAACTCACTGCCCGGAGCTGGACCGAAGTTCACTCGGTAGCTGGGTCTAACTTGAGAATGGCCGAACCGGTAGGCCGCGACAGCGAACTCAACGGGAATCAACGGTTCACGAATCGCGTTTCGGAACAACCCATCTTGACTGCGATCAGTGACATTGTAAAAACGCGGACCGTTCCGCAGAAGCTCGTTGACCCGATCTTGTCCGATGGTCAACGGTAAGAACTCATTGACGATGATCCATTGATAATGCCAACGCACTTGACGTTGTGCTTCGTTGAAGACTTCTTTGGCTGAGCGGTTGGCGAACGCCGGATCTTTGCGGATTCGATCCGTCACAGCATTATGAAATTTCAGCATGGCCAGATGAAATTGGCTGAGCAACACATTTTCATCGTTCCGGCTGTCGGCAATGATCGCGTTGTTGTTTGGATCGCGCGGGAGATCGTATCGTACCGCTCCTTTTCGAGACACTCCCTCAGATCCGGGGATGGCTTCAACTCGAAATTTGATGTCGCCGGTACTGGTGTCATACAGTTCAGGCGACATGTCTGGCCCGTTGCCGTACAAGCTGTCGAGATCGAACTCAGCGGTACGAAAATTCGTCGTCCGTCTCGGATGGGTTTGTTCAAGTATCGGTGCTTTCAAAGCCAGGGTGAGGTCATGGTCCAAAAATTGCCCAAAAAAAGTGACGCCAGCCGTCATGTTCGCATTATCAGGATTGTTCGGACTGTGAACGGCGGGATTGAGAATCGACTGTATGGGATCAGTCAGAAGATCCAAGGCATCGATGACACCACCTTTGACACCAAGTTTCTGAGCCTGTTCTCTGGCTTCATCAGTCGGAGGCGCATAAGGCACCAAACCTGGGAACATTCGGCTGAACGAATCGTCAGGATTTCGGGGGCGTGTGGGTTTAGTCACATGTAAGTTGTTTCTTCTTCCTAAGTCCTCGGCTGTAAACGCCTCTTCAACATTGCTGGACCATAGCCCGACAATGCCAAGGGCGGCACAACACATCGCTCGAATGCGCATCATGATTCTCCTCTAAGTTAGTCCATACCGATCGAAACTGTCCGATAAAAATATGTGAACAATGCGTCAAGACTGATGGCCATCAATTCTTATAGAGCCATCAGCAAGAAACAGACCTAGTGCGACGTGTGTAAACTGCCTGGAATATAAAGGTATCGACGTGTCATATCTGAAAGTAACTGTATAAATAGCGTGATGTACCTACATACTCTTGAAAACTACATGTGCCTGTGGTTTATAGAAATTCCAGTATTTGCAGGTGCGCAAGATGGGAATTTATCGTAACGAACTATTAGGAAGCAGATGATAGTGGTAGCGATTGTCGGTGGTGGACCTGCCGGGCTGATGGCAGCAGAAGCAGCCGTTGCAGGAGGCGCGGAAGTCAAGCTCTATGACGCCATGCCCTCGATCGGAAGAAAGTTTCTTCTAGCGGGGAAAGGCGGCTTGAATCTGACCCATTCGGAGCCGATTGAGCAGTTTCTCTCACGCTATGGCACTCGACGCCCTGAAATCGAATTTGCGATTCGATCGTTTCCTCCTGAGGCTATACGGACGTGGGCTCGCAGCCTACACATTGAGACGTTTGTCGGCAGTTCCGGACGAGTCTTTCCTTCTGATCTCAAGGCTGCGCCGCTCTTGCGTGCCTGGTTGTCTCGGTTGCGAAAGGCCGGGGTACAATTCCATGTGAGACATCGATGGTGCGGCTGGGATCAAGAAGGAAATCCTCTCTTTCTCAGTCCGCAAGGACCGCAGAGCGCTCAGGCCGATGCGGTCGTGTTGGCGCTGGGCGGAGGGAGCTGGCCACATCTCGGCTCCGATGCGACGTGGATTCAGATTCTGGCCGAGCGAAAGGTACCGATTGCTCCGCTGAAGCCAGCCAATTGTGGATTTGACGTACAGTGGAGTAAGCACTTTCGAATGAAGTTCGCCGGATATCCAGTCAAAACGGTTCAAGTCACGGTGAAAGCCGTCGACAGTACGGCGATTCGTCGGACGGGCGAGTTCGTGATTACGGCGAACGGAGTAGAGGGAGGCGTCATATATATGGTCTCAGCCGCCGCACGTGATGTGATTGCAGCGGAGGGAATGGCCACGTTGTGGTTAGATCTCGTTCCGGCTCGACCACTGAAGCAACTCACACAAGATCTTTCGAGACCACGCAGCAAGCGGACGGTTGCCACGCATCTCAAACGGTGCGCCGGGATCGAGGGAGTGAAAGCAGGTCTCCTACACGAAGCGGTGCCCAAAGAACTCTTCACGGATCCTGCTCGCTTGGCGACAGCACTCAAATCTCTTCCGGTAATTCTCGTGAGTCCTCGTCCGCTCGAAGAAGCCATCAGCACGGCCGGTGGCGTCTCTTTCAAGGCGCTGGACACAAGATTGATGCTGCGTTCCCTTCCAGGAGTATTTTGCGCGGGAGAGATGCTGGATTGGGAGGCGCCGACCGGTGGGTATCTCCTCACGGGCTGCTTGGCAACCGGACGTCTTGCCGGAGCTGCAGCGGCTGAGTGGGGAAAAACACAGGTATTGCCCTAGGATCAAAGAGAGCGTGTTTGTTCGAAAAACGCACGAGCCGTTCGAGCTAACTGATGAGCCAATTCCAAAGCGCGAGGAGCCAGCTGGTAATCATGCCAATCCAGGAGTCGTTGGTCGTAGATGGTTCCACGTTCACAGGGGACGAAGAAGCAGACGGCGCAACCGGCGCAAGATGGGGAGCTGGGGAAACGGCTTGTGCGACCTGCGGTGGCGCCATATCCTCAATGGGCGGTAGTGCCGGGATGGAAGGTTCTTCTGCCGGCGTCGTTTGTGTGACGGATGGCTTGGTCGAGTGAGAGGCAACTCGCCGCAGCGACGCGTGAGCTTCCTCCATCTCTTGTTTGTATCGGCTGGCCATGGCTTGCAACGAAGCACTCTCGTCTCGAATATCCGCGATCTTACGAGCCAGGTGCCAACTCTGGTTCAGCAGATTAGCCACCTGGGTCTTCAGAGACGAGAGCCGTTCCTCCGCTTGCTGACGCATGATCGGCAGCTGTGCTTCTTCGCGTTGAATGGTTGCACGAAGCTCACCGGCGATGGCATCCTCATGCCGGTTGGCGGCCTGCAACCCCGCTATTTGTTGATCTAACTCCTTGATGTCCTCTCGGGCTGCCTCTAAGGCTTGGGTATGTTCGATCGTCTCCGCTTTAATCTGCTCATAGGCGCGCCGACTGACACAGCCTATGTCTGTGAGTAGAGCGGCTGCGAGCAGACACAGAACGACCCGTTGGACAACCGGTGACACAGCTATGGAGGGGTTAGTCATGGGTAGAGCCTCATGCATTCACCGAGCTGTCATCCGTGCGTTCTGGCTGACAGTCGGTCCAGTGAGCTGCCACGCGTCGCCTTTTACAAACCACCAATTCTCCGAATAGATCTAGGATGTACACAGATCCGAGGTGTCAGTCAACCCTCCGCGACGGAAGTTTGGACAACTCCGAGCAGTTTGCGTACGATGCGACCATCATGTCGATTCAGGAGACTACGTCCATTTGGCTCCCACCCGAGTGCGAACCTGCCTTATTGGAGCGGTTTCTCAAAGCCGAAGCGATGGCGCTCTGGACAGTGCGGTCAGCGCAACAACAGGATGTTCCTCCGAACGTGTATGCTTTTCTTCGAAAACATGAGGAAGATGAGCAGCAACACCTGGCGCAGTTTGAAGCGATAATCGGTCGTCAACCTCGTGAACGCGAACGCCTCCCATCCGTTCCACGACAATGGCCGGTCCTAGCCGTTCAGATCTACGGCTATGAGTCTCTGGGGTTGGAATTCGCCGGATTACTCCTGAGGCTCAGGCCTGATCTCGCCTCGATTCTTGAAGATGAGGTGGTGCATGTCGCGTTTTTCGAGCGTGAGATTCGACGAATCCTCTGTAGTGGTCTGGCCGAACAGGCAAGGCAATCGGCTGTCGCGTGGTTGCGAAAATTACCGACAACCGTCAATCGATATTTGGCGGCATCGGTATTCGATCCATTTCGTCCGGCATTAGCCGAACGCATTCTCGCTGTGATCGAACGACGATTTACCGAGACGGGACTTCTTCAGATACGAAAGGTATAGGTGGAGAAGAAGATCAACCGTGATCAAGAAAGATGGCCCGTCACGGCCCCTATTTTGCGGTATTTCTGATCTCGCTGCATGATGAGTTGTCCAGCCTGGTGGACATCGAGCAGCTCAAACAGCTGGTTGGTCAGAGCCTTGCCGACTTGATCGTACACGGCTCTCGGTTCACGATGGGCGCCGCCCAGTGGTTCGGAAACAATCTGGTCGATCACACCCAGTTCAGCCAGATCGTCCGCGGTCATCTTCAGCGAGGAAGCGGCATCGGGAATCTTCTCAGGATTATCCCAGAGAATTGCGGCACATCCTTCGGGTGAAATGACCGAATAGACCGAATGTTCCAACATCAGGATGCGATCAGCCACGCCCAGGGCCAGAGCGCCTCCGCTTCCTCCTTCACCGATGACCACGGAAAGAATAGGAACCGTCAACCGAGACATGACGAATAAATTGTGCGCGATGGCTTCAGCTTGTCCACGTTCCTCGGCTCCGATACCGGGATAGGCTCCTGGCGTATCAATAAACGTCATAATCGGCCGGTTGAACTTTTCCGCCAGTTTCATGAGGCGGAGCGCTTTCCGATATCCCTCAGGATTGGGCATGCCGAAGTTTCGCTGCATGCGCTCCTTAAGCGTCTTGCCTTTCTGATGACCGATAATCATGATGGGACGGTCGTTAAATCGAGCAAACCCTCCCACGATAGCCCGATCGTCGCCAAACACACGGTCTCCATGGAACTCAAGGAAGTCTCGAGTCAGCTCGCCGATATAATCTAAGGTACTTGGACGTTGAGGGTGCCGGGCCAGCTGAGTTCGCTGCCAGGGAGTCAGATTCTTATAAAGATCGTGTTCGACCTGGGCAAGCTTTGCACGAAGCTTCCGAATGTCGTTCTGGGATGACGCCTTACCGCTGGAAGCTGCGGCGGAGAGTTTCTCAATCTTCTCTTCGATCTCTCGGATCGGTTTCTCAAACTCGAGGTAATCTCGCATAAAGGTTCAGCCATCCTATTCAATAACACACGAGAGAGCTCTGAGACATATAGATCTCCCTGAGCGCACCGCCTAAGATAGCAAAGAAAGGGCCCCTTTGCCTAGCACTTCTTCAACATCCGAAATAAAGTGGTCGCTTGGACAGACTGTGAGATTCGGGAGCGGAGCTGTCTCCGCTTCTAAGGGACCCTCGGTTCGAAACGACATGGAAATCGTTGTGCCGCCGGGATGCCGCCGGAGCACATCAAGCAAACGAGGCAGTTGTTCACTCACTTCAGGACGATCTGTGAGGCGGATACGAATACGTTTGATGGACTGCGCTTGGACCTCGGCTAACGGTTCAATCTTACTGCCGCGGATTTTTATGCCTTTATCGCCGCGATCGATTGTGCCCGTGATTCTGACAAGCCGTTCCGGCGCGATCAAGTCTCCGGCTGTTTTGAATAGATCGGGGAAGACGATTACTTCAGCGGTGCCTTGCAAGTCTTCCACCGTCAGGTAGGCCATACGATCGCCCTTCTTGGTGAGCATCGATTTGACGGCAGCAATGATGCCGCAGAGTTTCACTTCACCACCGTCGGCGCAATCCTTCAGGCCGATCGTGGATGTGGTGGATAAGGCGCCGAGTGTTGCTTCATAGCGCGTAAGAGGATGGGCGGAGATATAAAACCCAGTCAATTCACGTTCGTACTTGAGTCGTTGGGCTTGATCCCATTCAGCTACTGCAGGTAACGCAGGTATGGGTAGGGGCATCGAGTCGCTGTGCCCATTGAGATCCTCGCCAAAGATACTGATTTGTCCGAGATCGCGTTCTCGCTGTGAAGCGGCACCTTCCTCGACGGCTTGATCGAGCACGGCCATGAGTTGCGAGCGCTTGGCGCCGGTCGCATCGAAGGCGCCGGCCTTGATCAATCCTTCCAACATCCGCTTATTGACTTTATGCAAGTCGACCCGCCGACAAAAATCAAAGAACGATGCGAAGGGGCCGGTCTGAGATCGCACTTCCAGGACCGATTCGACGGCCCCTTCACCGACATTCTTGATGGCCGCCAAACCGAACCGAATGGCCCCGTCGTCCACAGCGAACTGCTTTCGGCTGGCATTCACGTCCGGTCCTAGAACTTTGATTCCCAGATCCCGACACTCGGTGAAATAGCCGACCAGTTTATCCTGATTGCCCATATCGGTGGTCATGAGCGCCGCCATGAATTCTGTCGGGTAGTGTGCCTTGAGGTATGCTGTCTGGTAACAGACCACCGCATAGGCAGCGGCGTGCGATTTATTGAAGCCGTATCCGGCGAACTTCTGGATCAACTCGTAGAGCTTCTCGGCTTTCTTCTCGGGAATGTTCTTTTGCGTCGCCCCTTCGAGAAACTTCACGCGCAGTTTTTCCATCTCCTCTGGCTTCTTTTTCCCCATCGCGCGTCGGAGAATGTCGGCTTGTCCCAGCGAGAAGCCAGCGACTTTATTGGCAATCGCCATCACTTGTTCTTGATAGACAATCACGCCATACGTGTCTTGAAGGATCGGTTCCAATTCTGGAGCCTCATACGTGATCGGCACTTTGCCCTGTTTGCGTTTGATGAAATCAGGAATCAGATCCATCGGCCCTGGTCGATAGAGCGCGATGATGGCAATGATGTCTTCGAACCGATCCGGTTTCAGTCCCGTGAGCAGATCTCGCATACCCGAACTTTCCAGCTGAAACAGTCCGGTCGTTTTTCCTGAGCTCAGCAGTGCGAAGGTGGCTGGGTCATCGAAGGGAACGTGATCGATCACGAGCGGCGGCGCCGCGGGATGCGTCTCATTGATCAGGGTTTCAGCGCGCCGAATCATCGTCAGGGTTTTGAGGCCCAGGAAATCAAATTTTACCAAGCCGATTTTCTCGACGTCGCCCATCGAATACTGGGTCACGATTTCGTCGTTAGCACCTTTGTAGAGCGGGACATGGTCGGTGAGTGGTCCTTCGGAAATCACGACGCCGGCAGCATGGGTGGAGGCATGGCGGGCCAAGCCTTCAAGCGATTGCGCGTTCGCCATGAGTTCTTTGATCTTGGGATCGGCTTCCACCAACTCACGCAAGCGGGGCTCTGTTTCCAGTGCCTGCTGCAATGTGATGTTCAGTTGATTGGGAACAAGCTTTGCGACCTTGTCCGCATCGGCGTACGACAATTCCAGCACGCGACCCACATCACGGATAGCTGCTTTCGCACCGAGAGTTCCGAAGGTAATGATCTGGGCCACGTGGTCGGTGCCGTACTTGTCCACGACATAGTTGATGACTTCACCACGACGATCCATGCAGAAATCCATATCGATATCCGGCAAAGAGACGCGCTCAGGATTCAAGAATCGCTCGAATAAGAGGGTGTACACCAATGGATCAAGGTCTGTAATTCTAAGAGCATATGCGACAAGACTCCCGGCAGCTGATCCACGCCCTGGTCCCACTGGGATCGATTGGGATCGCGCGAAACGGATAATGTCCCATACGATGAGGAAGTATCCGGCGAACCCCATCGAACAAATCACCATGAGCTCTTCCCTCAGTCGCAGCTCGTAAACAGCCGAAGCGACTCGGCTTGGGCGTTCTTTCAAGCGCTCCTTAAGACCAGCGACGGCGAGATGCTCAAGATAGGATTCGCGGTCTTTAAATCCTTCAGGAACTCGGTATTGTGGAAGATGCGTCTGGTTCAGTGGGAGATTGAGGTCGCAATGATCGGCAATGCGGCAGGTGTTCAGTACGGCATCGGGAAACTCTGCAAACGCCGGGGCGATTTCTTCTGTAGATTTGACATACAGCTGATCTGTGTCGAACTTCATCCGATTGGGATCACTCAGGGTCTTTCCGGTTTGCAAACACAGCATCAACTCATGCGGACGCGCGTCATCTTTTTTTAGGTAGTGGCAATCGTTGGTGCCTGCCAGCGGAATCCCTAGCTTCTTGTGGATGTCCATGAGCCCGGCGTTCGCCACGCGCTGATGATCGAGTCCGTTGGCCTGAACCTCAAGATAGAAATGATCCTTCCCGAAGATCTCCTGGAATTCGCCGGCCACCGCCATGGCACCATCCATGTCTTTCTGGCCGATGAGATAAGGGATTTCACCGCTTAAGCAACCGGACAATGCAATGATCCCATCGTGATGAAGCCTTAAGAGTTCTTTATCAATTCGAGGCTTATAATAGAATCCTTCAAGATATCCTTTACTGACCAGTTTAATGAGATTTTGATAACCGGTGAGATTTCTTGCGAGTAAAATCAGATGGTAGTAATCGTTATGCGCGAGCCCGCTATCTTTCTTGGCATGTCGACTTTCGAGGGCCATGTAGGCTTCGCACCCGATGATCGGCTTGATTCCCACGTCCATCGCTTTGCGGTAAAACTCAACCGCGCCGAACATGTTGCCATGGTCCGTCATGGCCACGGCGGCCTGGTTAAAGGACTTGATCTGGCGGACTAACGGCTCGATCTGATTTGCGCCGTCGAGAAGACTGAACTGGGTGTGGAGATGAAGATGAACAAAAGAGGATGCCACGGAAGGTACACCTCGTTGCGGGATTGTAGTCAGGGAATCAGAAGGAGTCAACGGCGGGCCAGGCAAGGGAACCACCGAATAGAGCCGCCGTTAAGAAACTGTCTTGCATGAAATGGCTTACAGCCGTTCCCCGTATTTTTTGTAGTGTTGTTTCTTGGCATCCGCGATCCAATGTTCCCGTTTAATACGTTCTGGATCGGTCTCGAGCCTCTTCGAGATCTTCTCGATGTCTTCCGGTTTCCAACGAGCGATTTGGATAAATGTGTAAGTGCCCAGCTTATTAAGGGTCTGTGCAAAAACACGCCCGATCCCATTGATCTTTTGGAGATCATCCTTCTGAACATCCTTGCCATTCCCTGATTTAGGTTGGGCGATATGGGAATTGTGTTGTGCTCCATTCTGGCGACCCTGACGCGGTGCGCCGGCTGTTGGAGTTACGTGGCTTTTCGAAGCGGATTTGGGGTTAGGTACTGCCTTGCGACCGGAGAATGCTTTTACGCTGGAACCGGTTTTGGTAATAGTCTCCGCTTTAGTGCTGGGAGCCACACTGGACTTGGCCTGGTCGACCTGGGGATGTTGCTCTGTTCCATTCTGGCGGCCTTGACGCGGCCCGACGGTTGGTTGCACGGCTTTGGTATTAGGAGCTGGGTGCGCACCGGAAACAGCTTTGGCGATGGGATTCGCCGTGGCAATGGTCGATCCTTTAGCTGAGGAAGTGGCCTCCGCGCGCAGCTCCGCTTGCATTTCTCGGAGCCGCTTTCGAAGACGACTGATCTGCTCATCTTTCTCTGGGATACGCTGTACTTCCGTGGTCAACTGTTGACGCGCAGTTTCAAGATCATGCAGCTGGCGTTGGAGGCTCGCGATCTGTTCATCTCGTTCACGCACATGTTGCTCGGCGAGCCGATGCTGTTCGCGGAGTTGGTCCTGCGCGGCACATTGTCCTTCGAGCTTAGTGATCTGACCCTCATGGTCACGGACGGTGCGAGTGAATTTGTTCTCCCATTCCTTAATTTCTGACTCCTTTTCGCGAAGGACGTGGGTGACCGGCATCAGCTTCTCAATCCGCTTGTCGCGTTCCGCGAGGACCCGTTCCAGCTGCTGGAGCGTACCGCGATGCGCGGCTTCTCGGTCGCTGAGCTCAACCTCCAGTTGATGGACGCGGTCTTGCGTGGAATCGAGTTTTGCCACTTGAGTCCGGAGGCGATCTCGGTCGGCCAGGCCTTCGTTGAGATGCGCAATCTGTT
>CABVRV010000029.1 GCA_902500755.1 uncultured Nitrospira sp. | reverse complement strand
CACACTGAAACGCACTTACGTGCCTCAAGGTACAACTTTGATGTTTCGTCGGGTACATGAGCAACTTCGTTACCTGGCACAACACCCGGCACCTGTCCCTGGGTCCCCCCAATATGTTGGTCGTGTGCAATGAGGACAAATATAGACATATTCTTGGGGATGATTATTGGTGAACCATCCTTGACTCGATGAAATCCTGTTTCCACAGTCACTATATCCGCAGTGAACTGCCGAGCACCTGGCCCAGTGAGATTGACACACTCGCGTCTTCTCATAATTGCCCCGCGATGATGCCTAACAATCCTTAGATCAACCTGTATAGACTACGCACCTTTTCATCTGGCACAATACCTTCTTATCTAACTGTACCGATTGACCTCTTGATATTCGTCATTTCCCACCTTTCCCACCTTCCGCCCGGGCGATTAATGCCTTCAGCCCATTCAAATCCAGCGCCTCAGAGACCAGCTCGTTGCCCACGATGAAACCGGGTGTCCCTGAGATGCCAAGCACCTTGGCGAGAGCTCGATTCTTCGCAATACCAGCTTGCCACTTCTGATTTGCCATGTCTGGCTCCAGGCATTTCAATCGTTGAGACTTGGCTGACAACTATTACCGGAGACTGCTGGGGATTGGTTATGCACTTCTTTATCGGGCTACGTTTCCAACAATCTCCTACCGTGCCTCGATCGTGTCGGCCGACAAGTCCGCGCCACAGTTCCATTCGACAAAGTACCCACCATTATCTACCTTCGTAAATTCGTTCTGATCTCGAAGGGCTTCGAATGCCTCATACTGAAGATGGGGACTCACATCAAATCGACCAACACGGCCGTCCTCTGCGACTATGGACAACATCCAGTTTGGCTCTATACGGAGTTCCGTAATTTTCATTCGTCGAGTTCTTTGATTGGAAAAAATTTCTTGCCGTTGACGCCTAGCGGGCTGCCAGCAAGATCTCCTTGGCTGGCCCGTGTCCTTGCCTCACACCCCCTTCGCCTCACGGTGCCGTGACCTTTCCATAATCCATCACTTTCCCTGCCCCGCTCGCGCGATCAAATCCTTCAGCCCTTTCAAATCCAACGCCCCAGGCACCAGCTCGTTGCCCACAATGAATCCGGGTGTTCCCGAGATACCGAGCTCCTGAGCGAGCGCCCGATTCTTCTCAATGACGGCCTGCCACTTGGGATTGGCCATGTCAACTTCCAGCCGTTTCGTATTGAGGCCGACGCTCACCGCGATCTTTAGGATCTCATCCTTCGTCATGTCGGCATGAGACGCGAGTAGCGCCTCGTGGAAGGCTTGGTGTTTACCTTGTGCCTGGGATGCGAGTGCGGCCTTGGCCGCGAGTTCAGAAGGTTCGCCCAGAATAGGGAAGTCCTTATAGACCACCCGTATTCGTGGATCTTCCATCTGGAGCTCTGTGACAGCCGATGCCGCGCGCTTACAAAAGCCGCAGCGGTAGTCATAGAACTCAACCACCGTGATCTCGCCCGTGGGATTTCCACTGACTGGTGACGCTGGATCGTGAAGCAAGTCGTTCTGCTTGGTCTTGAGGGCTACTTTTTGACGCTCGCGCTGCTCCGCTTCGCGCTTAGCTTCCAAGGTCTGTAACGACTGTTCGATCACTTCCGGGTGGCTACGGATGTATCGCTCGATTGCCGCATCAGTAAGATTTTCCACGGAGGCCGGCACACCTTTGGTTTCATTGGCCGTGGTTACACAACCAGTCGCATATATTGAGAAGATAGCTAGAATACTCAGTAAAAAATGGAAACGGCTACAGACAAGATGACTGTTCATGGATAAATCTCCTGTGGTGTTCTCGCAACTACCTCCATTCTTCCCCGCTTGTGCCGCCGCCAAAGCCGCCCCAGTTTCCGCCGAATCCCCCTTGCCCGGTTCCCCAGTATTCACCCTTCTGAATACGCCGATAGGGATGCCGGAGGTCTGGCCGGCTGATCAACCAAAAGAACGCCACAATGGCACCGGTGGTCCCCAACGTAATCCAGACCCCGAGCCCTTTGATTCGAGGCCGTAACGGAGCATCGAGCCTGACTTCTTGCGCCGGTGTGGCCAGCGCAACCGCCGTGCGATAGAGCCCTTCTCCGAAATCCCCTCGTTCAATCGCAGGCTGAAGATAGGTACGGCTCACCTCGTTCCGGACAGTTGGGGTGATGACCGGAAACATTCTGCGACCCAAGGCCATCGCCGCCTGCCGCTCTTCCACGGCCACTAGGACCATCACCCCATGCTCCTGCTGCGTCGAGCCGATTTGCCATTTTTGATACAGCGCATCCGCATATTCCCTGGCCGTAGGATAGGGTTTCATACTGGACACCGTCACGATGACCATTTCCACGCCGCTCTTCTTTTCAAGATCGATGCAGACGGAACGGATACGCTCTTTCCATTGGCCATCCACGACCTGCGCGTGATCGCTGACATACCCCATGGGATTGGGAAGCGGCGCACGCTCTTTGGGCCGCTCATACAACGAGGCCGGCGCGTCCACTGCCGACAGCAGGACTATCAACCCAAGCGAGGCTATTCCCAAAATGCCTTGCCGGCTGAATTGGAACTCAATCACGTGAGACGCGCCTCCGCGGTCGTAACCAGTCGGCTCAGGCTTTCGAGATAGCGATCCATCAGCCTCGGGATCTCTTTCTGTCCGGGAGAGATATGCCCTCGCTTGAGCGCCAGCGTGTCACGAAGGCCGGAAAGATCGATCCCAAGATGAGACTCGATGTCGTTCAAGAGCGGCTCCCCCTGTGCAACGACCGGACGATGCAACAACCGCTGTAATCCTCGAAGCACCGGCAACAGTGCAGTAATGGACAGCGGTAACAGAATGGCGATGGCCTCCTCGGTGCTTCGTCCTTCCACCAGACGTTGACGGAGACGAAGCAAATTTCCACGTAATCCCTGAACGACTTCGGCGGCCAAATACCGTGCGTCGACCTTGAGACCAACAAAGGGATCTTGCCCCCAGAGCAATCGGTGACAATCCAGAATATCTTGGTACTCCAGTGGGAACGCAGCTGAGGCTGATTTCAGATCAGCCGTCGTGAGGAATAAGGGAACTACGACGCGCTCCTTACCCCAACGTTTATGAAGGCTATCGTACTGTTTCAAGACCGAGAGATCATAGGAGGGCAATATCAACAGAACGTTGAGGTTGGAGAGGCCAGGCAGAAATTCTCCACGGACAGCACTGCCATAGAGAATGATGCCTTCCAATTTATTTCCATATGTTTTTACAACATCTTTCACATATGACTTTAAGAGTTTTTGCGTGTCTTCCAACAAACCGTCGATGCTCCAGTCAGTCGGCGGCATAGCGTTACCGAACTCCTCCCGCTGCCCTGTCGCGAGCCGAAGGATCGGGCAGGAATCCAACCGCCATGAGGCGATCCATCATGCCGAATGGAGGGTCCTTGCGAAGTCCGGCTGTCGTCGATAAGACACGGTATCGAAGTCGTGCATTGCGGTCCAACGTGTGGAAGACACGGTCACGAAGAAACGCAACGACCGGATTTGCCGTATTCCAAAACAGCACCTGCTCGTCGGCCAGCTTCTGCAGCATCGTCACCTGAGGCCGACGTAGGGTTTCGTATGTGCTGAGTTTAGCGGCCGAATACTCGTTCGTCGCCAAACACTCAGGCAAGAGATCCGCCAACGTCATCGCATCGACCATCGCCTGCATGCGACCCTGCGAGGCATGAGGATTCATGGCATGCGCGGCATCCCCAATCAGCACCGCCCCGTCGGCTACCCACGTCGGCGTGCGAACCCGCCCGGTCGGCATAAAGGCGGTTTGTTTCCAGTCCCTCAGCGTACGGAAGATCGGCTCACTGGACGGATCGATCTTGATCCAGGCTTCCTGTAGAGATGGAAGACCTCGCGCCTTCACACTGTCATACGAGCCGGCTCTGATCATGTAAAAGGCGTACACTTTGTTTCCAGCGGCGGGAAACATCCCGAGAATCGTCCGCTTCCCGACAAAATACTTGGCATCATCCATGGGAAGCGCTGCGTCTAACATGGCAATTAAATATCCCTGCGGATAGAAATGCAGCTCGGCTGGAATCTGCAAGGCCTCTCGAACTTTTGAAAATGCTCCATCGGCGCCGACGACCACCTTGGCTTGTATGGAAAACTGATCTTCACCCTGCTGGGCGGTCAATCCGACAACTCGGTCTTTTTCACGCAGCAACCCTGTAAACGTCGATCGATACCGCAGTGAGACAGAAGGCTCGCGTTCGATCGCGTCGAGAATGGCGTGATGGGCAGCATTGGGAAGCGTGACCACCGCACGATTATAGGGTGGCGGAAGATCTCCATAGTCCACGGTGCACAACCGCTCGCCGCCGACGCGGCAGAAATGAAACTTGCGTACCGCGCGGGTCGAATCACCGGGCAATGTACTTAAAAGTCCAAGCTGATCGAGAACCTGCTGCCCGTTCGGCTGTAAAATCTCGCCGCGCAATCCCTGCGGTGGTCCGGGCGCCTGTTCGAGGACAATAGTTTTAATCCCCTTCTGGGCCAAGGCCAGAGCCAGAACAGCCCCACCTCCACCGGCGCCGACGACCGCTATGTCTGTTTCCTCAACCATCGCCGTTCTCGCTATTTCCACTCCTCGAATCGTTCTTGGTCCTTCCACAGCAGGAGAAATTTCTCACGAGCTTTGACTGTCATCGCATGGTCTCTGATAATGTCCAACCGCTCATCATTGTAGCGATTTCCACTGGTCGTCTGATTCATCGAGCCGTTGGTATTCACCTCGTCGTCAATGACGGTTTGCTTAAGATGCATGAGCCCGTCGTGTCGATTGATCTTAATGGGGATCCCGGCTTCACGTAACGCCGAGAGCGCCGTCTGCTGTTTCGGATCATTCAGCCGTTCTCGGTCCGTGAGAACCCGAACATCCACCCCACGTTTTTTCGCCCCGACCAGAGCTTTCACCGACAGAGGGGACGTCAATCCGTAGGCCGCGACAAAGATGTATCGCTTGGCACGATCATATGTCTGCACAAGATGTTCGAGCGGTCGATCATCCGGGCCATACCACACTTCTACCGCTGCGGTCGTGGGTCCTGGGCTCGCCCCAACTAGAATGGGGATGATCAGCACAATGACAAATCCCAGACTGAAAGACTTCCATAGCTGGGGCAGCAAGATCCACCTCATTCCAGCTCGAAGAGATCGCGAAAATGATCTTCTGAAGATTCCCAGGCCTGTGGAGCATGCACCTCAAGCCATTGTCGGAGAAACTGCTTCTGCTCGGACAGAAGAAGCTGTTTGATCTGATGCGATCGTCCTTGGAGCGGCTGGAGGAGGCTCACATGCTTGTTGACATCCAGCATGGCAGTCCGGACATAGATATTGGTGAAGACGGAAGGCTTTTCTTCAGACCCTTCGCCCTGTACCCAAACAGAGAGAAACTTCTCAAGTACAAGGCCGGCACTATCCAGCGCCGGTTCCGTGTCATGGAACAGCTCATTCTCAGACTGGGTTAAGGGTGTCGATTCCGTGGCACGAAAGAGGAAGTTCTTTTTCCACATCCCAGCGTCCTGCAGGCGGCATAGTGGCGACCATACGAATCAAAGTCAAGTAACCATGTCTGCCGTTCTCGATGAAAGTTGATTCCTTGCTCGATGAATCCTCTCGGCGATTCCTGCCTCTCATGCGACAGGGGCCAGCCTTGACAAGAAGAGCACTGGTTTGCTACGTTGTGAAATTCTTCAATCTCTAAGCCAACTTGGGAGAATTTGTGCAGGTCAAGATCAATGGGAAGCCTGAAGAGATTCAGAGCGGGACGGTCCTCGATTTATTAAAAGCGAAGAACATCGAGCCCCAGATGGTCGCCGTCGAAGTAAACGACAAGGTGCTGGAGCGCGACCATCTTGCCACAACACACCTCAATGAGGGAGACCAGGTGGAGTTTCTTTTCTATATGGGGGGCGGTCGGTGAGTACGACCTTATACAAAGACATTACCGAGCTCATCGGTAACACTCCGCTCGTCCGGCTGAACCGCTTGTCGAAAGAGGGATCGGCCACGATTTATGGGAAAGTCGAGTTCTTCAACCCGGGAGGTAGCGTCAAGGATCGGATCTGCCTCAATATGATCAACGAGGCAGAACGACAGGGCAAACTCAAGCCGGGTGGCACCATCGTCGAGCCGACCAGCGGAAATACAGGCATCGGTCTGGCTTTGGTGGCGGCAGTGCGTGGGTACAAACTGATCCTCGTGATGCCGGAGAGCATGAGTATGGAGCGGGCAAGCTTGCTCTCATCCTATGGAGCCCAGCTGGTGTTGACACCGGCTTGGGAAGGCATGAAGGGTTCGATTAAAGAGGCGGAAAGTATCCTGGCACAGAATCCATCGTACTTCATGCCCGATCAGTTCTCGAACCCTGCCAACCCCGCAATGCATAAAGCAACGACGGCATTGGAGATCTGGAGTGCCATGGAGGGAAAGATCGATGCCTTTGTGGCTGCCGTCGGAACCGGTGGGACCATCACAGGCTGTGGTGAAGTCTTCAAAGAAAAAAACCCGCACGTCAAAATCATCGCAGTCGAACCGGCCGGCTCGCCCGTGTTGTCCGGTGGTGATCCGGGCCCGCATAAGATTCAAGGGATCGGCGCGGGCTTTATTCCCAAGGTCCTCAACCGAACCATTCTCGACCGCGTGATCACCGTGACGGATGACGAGGCCTATCAGACCGCGAAGCAGTTGTCGAAGAAAGAAGGGTTGCTGGTCGGCATCTCAGCCGGCGCCAACGTGTTTGCCGCCCAAAAGATCACTGAAGAACTGGGCCCCGGCAAAAATGTTGTCACTATTCTCTGTGACACGGGTGAGCGCTACATCAGCATTGAGAAGTATTTTAATATTTGATGATCAGTTTGAGTACAGGAGGGATGCTCAAAATGTTCGTTCAGCGAGGCCGCAGGCGAGAAGAAACCGGAGGCGTACTTCCCAGTACGTTGAGGATTTCCTCGAGCCGAGAACGAAGCTGACGGACATTTTCAGCATCCCTAGTTGAAATGGAATTCACCGAAGAACAGATCAACCGCTATAGCCGACACATTCTGTTGCCGGAAGTCGGCGGCAAGGGACAGAAGAAGATCGCCAAATCCCGGATTCTTCTCGTCGGTGCCGGCGGTCTCGGTTCCCCGGCTGCGCTGTATCTGGCTGCAGCGGGAGTCGGCACCATTGGATTGATCGATAGCGATGTGGTGGACCTGACCAACCTTCAGCGACAGATTCTTCACCACACTCCGGACGTCGGGCGCCCCAAGGTCCAATCCGGAAAGGACAAGATCCAAGCGCTGAACCCCGATGTCTCTGTTTCGATGTACGAGGAACGGCTCACGGCCGGCAATGCGCTCAAGATTATCGGCGACTATGATGTCGTGATCGATGGCGTCGATAATTTCCCGGCAAAGTTTCTCATCAACGATGCCTGTTTCTTTGCCGAGAAACCGTTGATTCATGGTGGCATTCTGCGATTCGACGGCCGTGTTGCTACCATTATCCCAAAGAAATCGGCTTGCTATCGGTGCATATTTAAGGCGCCTCCACCACCCGGCTTGGTCGCGTCCTGCCAGGAGGCTGGAGTCATTGGGGTGCTGGCAGGGATCATTGGAACGATTCAGGCAACGGAAGCGTTGAAGCTCGTGCTCGGAGTCGGACGGCCTCTCACGGATCGGTTGCTCGACTTCGACGCTCGAAAAACCCAATTTCGTGAGATCAAAGTCCGACGTAACCCGAATTGTGCGCTCTGCGGCGAGCATCCCACGATCACTGAGCTGTTCGACGATGGGGATCCCTATGCCGGATGTGCCGTGCGTCCGTCAGCATAGAAGTAACTTCAGCATAGAAGTAACTAAGGTGGTACGACGATGAGCAAAATGAAAGCGCTGGTTTGCCGAGAGTGCGGAAAGGAATACCCAACGAAGGCGATTCATGTCTGCGAGATGTGCTTCGGCCCCCTCGAAGTGAAGTACAACTACGACGAGATCAAGAAGACCATTTCTCGAAAAAAGATCGAAGATGGCCCACACAGCATGTGGCGCTATCTCGACTTGCTCCCGGTCGAGGGCACAAACTTTGTCGGTCCGCATGCCGGGTTCACTCCGCTCGTGCGAGCCAAAAACCTTGGCGCGTATCTTGGGCTCGATGAACTCTATATTAAGAACGACACCGTGAACCATCCGACGCTGTCGTTCAAGGATCGCGTCGTCGCCGTCGCGTTGACGCGCGCGCGCGAACTCGGGTTTGAAACGGTGGCCTGCGCCTCCACAGGCAACTTGGCGAACTCCGTGTCCGCCCATGCCGCCGCTGCCAATCTGCATTGTTATGTCTTCATCCCCGGAGACCTTGAAGCCGCCAAGGTATTGGGCAATTTGATTTATAAGCCACACGTCGTCGAGATAGAAGGCAACTACGACGACGTCAACCGGCTGTGCAGCGAGATTGCCGGCGAACACGGCTGGGCGTTCGTGAACATCAACATTCGCCCCTACTATGCCGAAGGCTCCAAAACACTGGCCTTTGAGACAGTCGAACAATTGGGATGGAGAACACCCGATCAAGTCGTCATTCCGATGGCCTCCGGTTCGCTCTTGACGAAGATTTGGAAAGGCCTCCATGAGATGAAGGCCTTGGGACTCATTGATAACGTTCGCACAAAGATCAACGGCGCCCAAGCCGAAGGTTGCTCGCCGATCTCGACGGCGTTCAAAGCGGGACGAGACTTTTTCAAGCCGGTGAAACCGCAAACGATCGCTAAGTCGCTTGCCATCGGCAACCCGGCTGATGGGTACTATGCCCTGAAGGCCACGGCTGAGAGTCACGGATTCATGGACATGGTGACGGATGAGGAAGTCGTTGAAGGCATCCAGCTGCTGGCTCAAACCGAGGGCATCTTCGCGGAAACGGCCGGAGGCGTCACGATCGGCGTGCTCAAGAAATTGGTCAAACAGGGTGTTATCAAGAAAGATGAGGTCACAGTAGCCTACGTCACCGGTAATGGATTGAAGACGCAGGAAGCGGTGATCGATTCAGTCGGTCGTCCGGTTCGAATTCAGCCCAGCCTGGTCGACTTTGAAAAGACGTTCAAAATGGGAAAGAATGGTGGTGGTGACAAATGATTAAAGTTCGTATTCCGACTCCGCTTCGTCCCCTGACTAAAGGCCAGGGCGAAGTCGAAACCAAGGCCAGTAGCGTCGTGGAAATGATCGAAACATTGAACGGCGCGCATCCCGGCATCAAGGATCGCCTCTGTGATGAAACAGGAGAACTCCGTCGCTTCGTGAACATCTATGTCAACGAAGAAGACATTCGCTTTCTCAAAGGAAAAGAGACCTCCCTGAAGGACGGTGATGAGGTCTCCATCGTCCCAGCAATCGCGGGAGGATAATCATGGCACATTTGCGTTTTCATATTCGTTTCCCTGAAGACAAAATCAGAGAGCCGATCATCTATCAGATCGGGCGCGAGTATAACGTGGTGACCGATGTCAGACGAGCCGATGTTCGCGAGACCACCGGCTGGGCGGATGTGGAGTTTTCCGGTGACACAGCGGAAATTGAACGAGCCATCACCGGTCTACGAACGAAGGGCTGTGTCGTCGATCCGATTGAATTGAACGTGGTGGAATAACAATGGATCTGTCCGAATCGGAAATCCAACGCTACAGCCGACATATCATTCTTCAAGATGTCGGTGGCAAGGGGCAACTCAAGCTTAAGCGGGCCAAAGTTCTGCTGATCGGTGCTGGTGGCCTGGGTTCTCCGGCCGGGCTGTATCTCGCTGCCGCCGGTATCGGCACGATCGGCCTCGTCGACGGAGATGTCGTCGACCTTTCGAATCTGCAGCGGCAGATCATGCACTCGACCGCCACGCTTGGACAGCCAAAGGTGGAGTCGGGCCGAAGGACTCTTTCCGCCATCAATCCGGACATTACCATCAACACGTATCATCAGCTGGTCGATGCCGACAACATCTTACCCCTTGTCTTGCAATACGACGTTGTACTGGACGGATCGGATAACTTCACAACACGGTTCCTGGTCAACGATGCCTGTTTTTTTGCCAAGAAAATACTGATCTCAGCCAGCATGTTTCGGTTTGAAGGCCAGTTGACGACCATCAAGCCGCATCAAGGCCATCCTTGCTACCGCTGCCTCTATCCCGAACCTCCTCCAGCCGGACTGGTGCCGAACTGCCAGGAGGCCGGTGTTCTCGGTGTATTAGCGGGTACGATGGGTATCCTCCAGGCATCAGAAGCCATCAAGGAAATACTCGGCATCGGAGAAACGATCGCTGATAAACTCTTGATCTATGATGCGCTCGACATGAAGTTCCGAAAAGTTAGCCGTCCGAAAGATCCTGCCTGTCCGCTGTGCGGGCCCAATCCTAAGATCAACGATCTTAGCCTGGACTACACCGTCACCTGTACGATTTAACGTGGCGGACCTCGTCATTCCCAAAATCATTCTCGACGACATCATCGCCCACGCGAACGAACTCACTCCACACGAATGCTGTGGATTGCTGGCGGGAACCAATGGTGTCGTCAGCCACATCTATCGCATTAAGAATATCGTCGCGATGGAAGGCGCACAAAATCTCTCGTCATTCGACCCAGCTAAAGTTGCACACCTTGAGCGACTCTCTCCTGAGGAACGCGCGGAGATCGCTTTTGTAATGGACATGCAAGACTTCTCCGCCGCCAAGAAAGAGATGCGGAACAACGGACTCGATCTACAAGTGGTCTATCACTCGCATCCCCATGATCCTGCTCGTCCATCGGTCACCGACATCAAAATCGCGACCGACTACGAAGAGATCTGGCCCAAGATCAACTTGCCCATTCCCGCTTATCTTCTCGTCTCACTCATGAATTCCACTCCAGATGTGCGATGCTACTGGATCAAAGCTGGACAAGTCACTCCTGCCGCTTTCTCAGTCCGCTGACCTGACCAGCCCGGTCTTCTTCTCTGCCGTGAGATATGCTACTGTCGGATCAGCAACATTCCTCGGACGGAGCGATGACTATGCGACTGTTGCAGACCATGCTGTTCACAATGCTGCTGACTATTGGGATGACCAGCTTGAGCCAGGCTGAGGACAAGAGTTTCTATAGCCCCGTCATCTATGTCGATGTCGAAAATCACCGCATCCTGATCTCTCAACTCGGCGGGGTGTTCTACATCGACGTCCCGGACATCGCGCGACCCCACATCGAAAAACTTCCAATTTCAGGCCTGGTCGATTTCGTCGTTGATTGGAAGGGCGACGATCAGATGCCCGTCCTCAAAACCTGGAAGGTGAAATCAGGTGAGTCAACCTGCATGTACTTTGATGGGAAGGGATGTAAGTAGAGGAAGGGCTCAGATCAATGAACTGAGCCACGCCGGGCCTGCTATTCCCCACTCCCGGCCATGTCGTCGATGAGGGGGCGATTGATGTCGGTGCAGCCGATGCAGATGGTATCGAAGAGCGTGTCCGCGTCTGCAACAAAGTTTTTTTCGTCAGTGAGCTTATCCGCGATGACCTGCGCATAGCAGATGTCGCAGAGCATCATCAAGCCGCGCGACACTCCGACAGTTTTTCGTCCTGCACTTGTAGCCATGAGGCCTACACCGATCCTTTCTGAAGGGCCACGAAAAAATCCTCGGCTTCGAGATCAATTCCACATTGCGGACATTCGTACGGATTCTCGTCTGCGGGTACGTTCAACGGGGTACGATCGATCCGACCTTGGCAGACGTGGTAAAAACGCCCGCGCGCATGTTCATCATCCAGCGGGTCACTCTCGTATACCAATACCATCGATCAGCCTTATCTGATTCTTGACTTAAAGCGAGTATACCGACTGCCTCCTCAGCCCCGCAACTACCGAAGATAGACTGGACCCGATTTCGTGCTCTCATCACTAGACCTGAAACTGCGCTTCATAAAGACCGGCATACAATCCACCTCGACTGAGCAATTCATCATGGCGACCATCTTCCACCAGCTGACCTCTATCGAGCACCAAGATCCGGTCAACATCATGGAGCGTGGACAATCGATGGGCAATAATGAAGGTGGTTCGGCCCACCGTGAGTTCGTTCAACGCCTCACGGATCTTCACCTCAGTCTCCGTGTCGATATTCGATGTCGCCTCGTCAAAAATCACAATGGGAGGATCTTTCAACAACACCCGGGCAATGGAGACTCGCTGCTTTTGCCCCACCGACAATTTGACGCCTCGTTCGCCGATCCAAGTGTTATACCCTTCTGGTAACGCCGCAATGAACTCGTGCGCGCGGGCAGCACGAGCCGCTGCCTCCAGCCGACCTTGATCCGCCTGCAAATCACCATACAGCAGATTGTCTCTGACCGTTCCGTTGAACAAGAACGGCTCCTGTTGTACGAACCCGATCTGCTGCCGTAGATACGCAATCGGCAGATCGCGGATATCCTTTCCATCAATCCAAATCGCCCCGTCCGTGACATCATAAAACCGCATCAATAACTTGAGAAGCGTGCTCTTTCCCGCCCCACTCATTCCCACCAAAGCGACACGCTCACCTGTCGGCACAATGGCTGTGAATCCTCTCAGTACTGGAACGTCTGGCCGGTAATGGAATCGCACTTGGTCAAATCGCACCTCTCCGTGAACACGATGGATCGGCGCCACCGATCCAGGACGATCGATGACTTCTGGAACCGTATCCAACACATCGAAGACTCGCTCGCTCGCGGCCAAGGCATGTTGCAACATATGATTGACGGAATGAATCTGGTTGATCGGCACGTAGAACATCGCCAAGTAGGAGAGGAACAACACCAGCTCCCCAAGGGTGAGCCGGCCTTCGATGACCTCACCCGCCCCGTACCAGAGGATCAGCACGGTTCCGAAAGCGGCGACCAGAATCATCCCAGGGGAATACATCGACCACAGCACCATCGCGTTGAGGTTCTTATCGCTATAGGTTTGACTCAGCTGGTTGAACCTCGCTTGTTCATGCCCTTGGCGTCCGAACCCCATCGTCTCCCTGATCCCGGACAACGCATCCTGTAAATAGCCGTTCAATTCCGCGGCGCTTTGTCGAGTCTCTCGATAGTATCCATGCACCTTCGACGTAAACCAGCTCGCTGAAAGAGCAAGCACGGGGATCGGCAAGAGAGAGAGCGCTGCCAGCTTCCAATTGAGCATGAACAAGAGTCCCGTGATTCCGATCAGCGTGAGCAAGGCCGTCAGCATCCCTTCCAGCCCATCGATAAAGATCCGCTCGACATGTTCCGTGTCGTTCGTCACTCGGGACATGATCTCGCCCGTCGACCGATTCTCAAAATAGGTGATGGATAAGTGTTGGAGCGCGAAAAAGATTTGGCGACGAAGATCGTGAACGACCCTCTGCTCAAGTTGATTGTTGAGCCGAATGCGCAATGACGCACACACGTTCTTGAACACATAGGCGATGATCAGCAACCCGATCACCCATGGCAGCAGCGAGGCCTGCTTCGCCTGAATCACGTCATCGATGATGATTTTGATGACCCAGGGGGGAACCAATTCCATCGCCGTGGCGAAACCCGCGCAGATCAACGTCGTGATCGCGAGACGACGGTGGGGACGGAGATATTGGAGGACGCGAAAAAGGGATTTCACAATCGATCCGGCACGGCAGGCATCAAATCACGTTCGTGGGTTCTTTTTGCCAATACTGTGTAAACTCATCCAGTTGGGTCAGAGTGGACATGTCGGCCATACGGTCGAGAAATACTTTACCGATCAAGTGATCGAGCTCGTGTTGAATGCACACGGCAAAGAGGCCGGTTGCTTCAAAGTCTAGTGCTTTCCCTTTCCGATCGAGCGCTTCGACGCGCACCAAGGAAGGCCTGGTGACTTTCCCTCGAAGTCCGTCGACGCTCAAACAACCTTCCCAGTTTTCGACCTGTTCGGGCCCGTAGTATACGATCGACGGATTGATGAGGACCGTTTCTGGAAATCCACCTTCGCCGTTACACCCCATGACCACCAATTGAATCGAGCGCGAGACCTGCGGCGCCGCCAACCCAATGCCTGGCTCGTCGTACATCGTTTCAAGCATGTCGTCGATCAACCGTTGCATATCCGATGACTTAATCTCCCGCGGATCGACCGGAGTCGCAATCTTCCGGAGGATCGGATTCCCGAGCTTGGCTATTTTGAGCATTGCCCCTGTCTTGGTCTTCATATCGTTATATTCGTAACACAGGAGTGTTTTGGCCCGCAACTTCCCTGTCCGGTTAGGAACTCCGCCTCGATCGTTTCGGCTCGGGAATTTCGAACACGTCTTTGTTGTCTTCCCACCACTCGATCCATTCGCTCGACCATGCCGCGCGATCCTGCTTGGTCGAGGCTTCCCAATCATGGAATTCAGTCTCATGGCGCGTCAGGATCCACAGCGATTGCAGCGCCGAGAGTGCCACGAAGCGTTCGTCATCGCTCACCATCGGGATCAAGATCGGGATGATGGCTTTCTGTCGCACATACCTGGCTTCGAAAACTGCACTCTTCCGGACTGATGGATTAAGATCCCTCGCCATCACTTCAATGGCCTCCGGCGCTTGAGCTGGACTCAACCGGACGGCAACCCGTAACGCATGTTCGCGCACTCGTGGGACTTCGTTGGGTTCCTTCGCGGTCGCTAGGAGCGCGGGAACCCCTGCGACCCCCTTCATCATCAGCAAGGTTTCGATTGCATTGTAGCGGATCCGTGGGCTGGGCATCGTCAAGGCCTTGACCAAGACTGGAACAGACGATTCACCGAGATGCACAAACTCTCCCATGGCCCAAAATTCCTGTTTCCCTTCCAATAACGGGAGCAACGCCTCCGCACGCTGTAGCTCTTCTGGGCTCAGTGGATTGGTATTCGGTGGAATCGAGACATCGGGCACATCCTGACTTGCTGGTGGCCCTTCATAGGGCAGTTGGACGTGCCACGCCCGAGCAGACTGATCAGAAAACGCCTGTAGAGTGTCTACCCCCACCCATCCCGAAATAAGCACCGCGGCAATACTCAGCGACTTGATCACGATACGTCCACTCCCTCTCGTGTTAGTGAGTATACTTCAATTTCTAGATCGCCATCGAGCACAGGCGATGGATAGTGGACCCGCAGCTGCAGGCAGAACACGGTAGGAGCAGGACAGAGTGGCACACGCATTCCAAAAGTAATGGAGATTACTCTATTGCCGCATCCGTCGCCCGGAGATGCTTCCTCACCCGAACCTTCTCATGGTGCTTACGCAGCAACTGTCGGCGGAGAATATCGCTATTTTCAGCAACGATCCTGACCAGACGGTCCATATCTTCGGCATGATCCCGAACTAGTTCAGACAGCTTTTGCATCTGGCTTTCCAGCCGCTCGAGCCGCCACCTCAAATCGCTCAAGGGACTGGCCGAAGGCTTGGCCGAGAGCTTCACCACACGCCTCGTCGTGTTTCGCGGTAGCGCGGCGACAACAACATCTCGTTTCATGCTGACTCCTTTACGTCATGCTTGGACCGTTGACCAGCCCACCAAGCCTGGGGCTAGTATTATCCGCATGAAGAAGGAAGTCAACGATTCCGCTTCCTTTCTATTTCATGGTGGTCCTGCTAGAATCCAGTCCGTGAAGAGCATTTTTACGATGGTCCTGGCGGGCGGGAAAGGCGAGCGTCTCTTCCCACTTACGGACCAACGTGCGAAGCCCGCCGTCCCCTTCGGAGGCAAATACCGCATCATCGACTTTACCCTGAGCAATTGTATCAATTCGGGGCTCCGTAAGATCGCCGTGCTGATCCAATACAAATCGCACTCTCTCGATCGCCATATCCGGGTCGGCTGGAATATTCTCAACGCGGAATTGGGGGAATACATCGCCTCGATCCCTCCTCAGCAACGAATCAGTGAAGATTGGTACCGCGGTACCGCCGACGCCGTGTATCAGAACATGTTCTTGATCGACGGCGAGAATCCGCAGTATTTGCTGATCCTGGCCGGCGACCATGTGTACAAAATGAACTATGCGGAGATGTTCCATTGGCTCATCGCCAAAAGCGCGGATGTGGTGGTCGGTGCCATCGACATTCCAGTGCAAGACGCCACTCGCTTCGGCGTCATTGCGGTCGACGAAGATTACCGGATCACCCGCTTCGATGAGAAACCGGCGCATCCCATTCCACTTCCCAATGATCCAACCCATGCCTTCGCGTCGATGGGTATCTACCTCTTCCGCACCCAGGCGCTACGCGAACATCTGATCGCTGATGCTCAAGAAGGCACAGCGCATGACTTTGGGAAAAACATCATCCCCCGAATGATCGAACAGAAGCGCGTCTACGCATTCAAGTTTCAGGATGCCAACAAAAAGGCTGTTCAATATTGGCGAGATATCGGGACGCTCGACGCCTACTGGGAAGCGAACATGGATCTGGTGACCGTCGATCCTCAATTCAATCTGTACGACGCAGACTGGCCGATCCGAACCTATCAAGGACAGTTCCCACCGGCCAAGTTCGTCTTCGCTCAGGATTATCAAGGTGGGCGAATGGGTGTCGCCCTTGATTCGGTCGTCTGCGGAGGGTGCATCGTCTCAGGCGGACGCGTGCAGAATTCGGTCCTCTCTCCCAATGTCCGCGTGCAAGATCATGCCGATATCCGCGAATCCATCATCATGGAGAACGTAACGATCGGCGAGCACAGCCGAATCAGGCGCGCCATCATCGATAAAGATGTGACGATCCCTCCCAACACTGAAATCGGTTACAATCGAGACGCCGATGCCCAACGCTTTACCGTCACCGACTCCGGTCTTGTCGTGATCTCAAAGGGAATGAAGCTGCATGCCGCCGTCGATCCATCCGGTTGACCTGGTCACCGCCCTCCGCCACAAACAGCTCACGCCAGCGATCGTCTTTCTTACCTCACGCCGTGCCTGTGATGAAGCCATGGAGGCGTTCGATCATGCAGAACTCGTCCTTCCTCCAGTTCGGCAAGACGCGATCGGCACAGCCCTCGAACGAGTCATCGCGCAGTACCCGAGCATTGCCGAACATCCCCTCATTCCCATCGTCCAGCGGATCGGTGTCGCCGCCCACCATGCCGGACACCTTCCTTCCTGGAAGATCGCGATCGAAGAGCTGATGCGACAGGGCCATCTCGACGCCGTCTTCGCAACCACCACCCTGGCGGCAGGCGTCGATTTTCCAGCGCGCACCGTCGTGATTACCCAGTCCAGCATCCGCAAGTCGCGCGACTTCACCGATCTGACCATCGGCGAAGTCCAACAGATCGCGGGGCGAGCCGGACGCCGAGGGAAAGATCACGTGGGTTTTGCAGTGATTACGCCCTCTCCCTACATCGACTTGAGCGTGCTGACGAAAGGGCTGACGGGACAACCGGAAGCCATCGACAGCCAATTCACCATCAGCTATCCCATGGTGCTGAACCTCCTCAAGGCCCATCCACACGAGCACATTCAAGGAATCTTGGCCAAGAGTTTTGCACAATTCCAACTCAACCAACGTGCCGAGCTTCTGGAACGCAAATTAGATCTGCTGCACACGCAGTTAGAACCGTTCGGCCCTCGGGTGTGCACGGATTGGATCACGCAATGGCAGACCTTCGATCACGTGCGGAGACACCGCCCGGCTCGACATCAGACACATCGCTCAGAGTCACCGGAAATCGCCGTGCGATTGCCGTTTCTCACACCGGGACGAGTTGTGGGGCTTCACAAGGGTCGCGGGATTGTCCTCAGACAGTATCGAAGTAAAGGTCAAAAGAACTCCATGTTGACCATGTTGCGGCCGGATGGTGCCGTCACAGAATGCCCCGTCACCAGCGTACGAGAAGTCTACGATCGAACCTACGACTGTGCAGAGATGGCAACGTACCCCTGGTGCTCGGCAGAGACCTTTGATCGGCTCAGCGAACAATTGGAAGACCTTCCCCCTCGCCTGCCCATTCTCCCGATCTTAGCCTCGTCTCCGGTGGACACACTGCCGGATGCTGTCGTGCAATCTTTGGGTGATTTTCCTTGCCCGACCTGCTCATCCCGCACGGCATGTCAAAAAGATTTTCCCACCGCCTCCCGACTTCGCCAGGAGCAACAGCGTCACACCAAATCCATTCAAGCCCTGCGAGCCAGTTTATGGCATCGTTTTCAAGAACGGGTAAACGTACTGCAGACATTCGGATATCTCACATCGACCGCACAACTGACGGAGGATGGGGAATGGGCGAGACTGATCCGCATCGATCACTCGCTCTTGATCACGGAACTGATACGCGCCGAAGCGTTCACCGGAGCAGATCCATCTCTCCTTGCCGGTATCATGGCCAGCTTGGCCCACGACGATGATCGCCCCGGGGCATTTCCACGCATTAGTGCCGGATTGAGTTCGCTGTTGAGGCAGGTTCGCAAGCTCGCCGAGAGTCTTGCGCCACATGAAGATCCCCCGCTCCTTCGCGCGGATGTCGCAGCCTTGGCGGAACGGTGGGTGGCGGAGCCCACCCTCACATGGATCGGACTCTGCCGACTCACGACGATGGCGGAGGGGGACATCTATCGGCTGCTTGCCAGGACGATCGAGTTCCTTTCACAGTTGCAGACACTGAAAGGCACCCATCCCAGCTTGGCTGACTCTGCAGCCGAGGCACTCACACTGATCCGACGCGGAGTGTTGGAGGAATTACCGTGAACCATATAGGACTGAGGCACGAGGCTTTAGGACTGAGGTTGGCTGCAACTTCGGTCTCAGCACTCAGTGCTCAGCACAGCAAAGCATGACCACCGACGAACTTGAACGACTGCTCGCCCAACAACCTGTCGCTCTTTTGCATCGTCTAGCCCGCGGCCGTGTGCATCGGCAGTTTCGCGCCGGAAAGCGACGCTTGATCGAGTTGCTGCTACAACATTCGAGTCACAATCGCGCCGGACTGGAATCCGATCTGCAGGCTCTGTTGGAAGCGCGACAATCTCAATCAGCGTCCAGCGCACAGCGCAGCCAGTATCCTCTACCCATCACTCGGAAGAAGGCCACTCCGCAGACACCGGTTCCAGCGTTGTCCGAACCGGCTATTTCGCTCACAGGTTGGCTGGAAGGCATCGGCGTTCCCGAGCCACAACCGTTCGTGCCGGACCCGTGGCAGACCGACGCATTATCTGCCCTAAGCGAAATCGATGTCGTCATCAGCGTTCCCACCGGAAGCGGGAAAACCTACGTTGCCATCGAGGCCGCTCGCCGCGCCATGGAAGACAATCGCACCGTCATTTACACCTCCCCACTTAAGGCCCTGTCCAATACAAAATATACGGAGTTCTCTCGCCTGTTTGGGCCGGACAAAGTCGGCATTTTGACCGGGGATCGTCAAGAACACAGCCAAGCCCCGCTGCTGATTATGACCACGGAAATCCTGCGCAATCTGCTCTACGATGCAGCGAGTGGCGAAATCGACGTGAGGCTGGACACGCTGGGGCTCGTGATTCTCGACGAGTCGCAATATATTGCCGATCGCGAGCGCGGAGTCGTGTGGGAAGAAACCATCATCTTTTGCCCGTCTCAGGCCAAACTGCTCTTGCTCTCTGCCTCGATCGGCAATCCTCAAGACATTGCCGATTGGTTGACTTCGATCCGACCTACTGCCTGCCGGCTAGTGCGCCATAGCAAGCGCACCGTCCCACTCAGGGCCGGCTATCTGCATCCCAACGGGAGACTGACGCCACTATTCAGGACCTTGGGAATCCCTTACGGACACCCTACCCATCTCCATCCTGAGGCTAAGCGCCTCTTCTTGGAGTACGAAGAAGAAACCCTGCCCTCAGGACGGTCAAGGCGCTAGTCCCTGTGCTCTCAAGGGGATTAAAATGAACCGATCAGGCCGAGGAGAACACCATGGCGGATGGTTTGGAACTCGGTGAGCGGGACGGTTTCAGAACCACCTCCGACCGGATGATTCTGCCACTCACCAGCGTAGGTGCGGTTCCACATGATGCGATAGCCACCCGTTAGAGCTAGATTTCCTGTCAGAGAGAGTTTCACGCCAGCCCCGGCATTGGCACTGACACCGACTCCCCACATCGAAAAACTCGGGTCTTGTTGAAGATCGGAGCGAAGATGATGCACGTCTTCATTATAGAGGACACTGACAGGGCTCACTGAGACGTTAAGGTCAAGACTCACGCGACGAGTGACCCGATATTCCGTATCCACTCCAATATGGATTGGGGTAATCCAATGTGTCGTGTTGGTGATCGCCACCACACCAGGCAAGTTGAGATTCGGCGTACAGGACAAGCCGGGAATTCCCGAAGGGTTACAGATTACTTGTCGAACACCGGTGGCCTCATACCGAGTCCTCCAATATTGAAATCCTCCAAACACATCCACATAGCCTCGCGATCCTGCGAACTCGGCTGCACGGACCCCAATATTGAAACTGCCGTATTGAGTGCCTGATCCCGTGATATCGCTATGCGTCCGCGAGAAGATTTGCTGTCCAGTCACCGCGGTAAAGTCATCGTCAACAAGGAGCCCTCGATCAAACGACACGGAGAAGCCACCTTCGGCCTTGAGAAACCCGCGACGGCCAAAATTAAGCCGCCCTCCCAGTTCGATGATGTGGGTGTCGTTGTCCTTGTACACCAATTTGGACGTAGGATCTCCTAACCGAGGATCAAGCCCGGACGCATCATGGCTCCATCGTGTTTCACCCGCCGTGTACAACCACGACCTAAGTGATAGCTCTACACGAGGCTTTGCGTGAGTTTCGGAGTCTTGCCCCCAACTCGGAGTAATGGGAGCAATCAGCACCAGCACAACAATGCCGGTGAATAACCGGATATACGTAGAACGTGATGACTTCACCGCCGTCCCCCTCCACGTTGAATCACCACAGTATCAAAGCATCGGTCAACCTGATCCGGCATCGCTCGTTGAAAGGCCGCTCGAATGCCGTCCTCGTGAAGACTTTGCTGGACGACGGCCGAAAACCAGACCAACCACGTGCCGATTATCTCAAGCAAGAGGGCACTCGCCCCGATATAGCTCCAAACCCTGTCAGGTGAAATAGGTACACTGGTGACAATGGTGGGAGCACCCTCGTCCTCTCCGACGAGATGAACAGACGGCATG
This sequence comes from uncultured Nitrospira sp., assembly GCA_902500755.1. GTDB lineage: Bacteria > Nitrospirota > Nitrospiria > Nitrospirales > Nitrospiraceae > Nitrospira_D. The sequence goes on along the minus strand of CABVRV010000029.1, from coordinate 17,304 downwards.
ATTGATCTCCTACCGCACTATGCTAGAAAAAACTTGATGTCACAACCTGAGAAATCATACCGGAGACGATACGTACTGAATAGGTTTTTTGAATCTCCTTCACCCCAACCGAGCTATACCTAGTCCGTACAAAACATGTGGAACTCCGACCATGCACCTTGGTATGATGCGCCCGGCGATCGTACTCCCCAAGATGCCGAGGTAGCTCAGTTGGCAGAGCACAGCCCTGAAAAGGCTGGTGTCGACAGTTCGATTCTGTCCCTCGGCACCACATCAATCCGCCATCCTTGCCCGCAGAGATGATTATCAAGTTGTTCGATTACTGAGGCGGAATGCAATGAGGGAGGGCGGTGCGGAGAAGTCGAGATCGAATTACCCAGTGCCTCAAGCAGAGGAATCAGCCTAAACTCTCTACTTCGCTAGAGTCCGGATATAGGCCAACACGGCGCGACTGTCCTCTTCCGACAGGCGAAGTTTCCGTGACGGCATGTTGGACTTTCCCTCATGGATAGTTTCCAGCAGTGCCATGTCGGACTTTTGCGTGGTCGACGGCCGCGTGAGATTCGCCGGGTCCGGCCCCAACATCATATACCCATCTCCTTTCCCCTTTGGCCCATGGCAGCCTGCGCAATGCCGGGCAAAAATCATTTCTCCACTGACATGGGCGGCACCTCGTGAGTCGACCTCCGCTTGAGCCACGATCGCATACGGTCCAACAGGGACAAGAGTTAGGCTCAACACAACTCCCATGATCACGCGCCGCATCTGCATAGTAGTGTAGTCCTCATTCAGCGTGATTCCGCCATTACGTCGACGGCAGACTGCCCGGATGGTGGGAGAACCGCGGTTCACCGTTCTCCTGAGGCGTATCAATTACTGAATCATGCGAGTCACCTGTTGCTCTCCCCTGCGAACTCTCTTCCAGCCAGCGATAGAGAACCGGCAACATGATCAGCGTCAGCAGCGTCGAACTCACGAGGCCGCCGATGACGACGATGGCCAACGGGCGTTGCACCTCTGATCCGATCCCCTGCGCAAAGGCCAGTGGAACAAGGCCCAACAGCGCGACCAAGGCGGTCATCAGTACGGGGCGCAATCGCAGGAGTGCTCCCGAGGTCACCGCTTCATCCAGGCTATGACCATCGTCGCGAAGTTTGTTCATGTAGGAGACCAGTACGATTCCGTTCAGCACGGCCACGCCGAAAAGGTTGATAAAACCGACGGACGCCGGTACGCTGAGATACTCTCCCGTCAGCCACAGCGCCACCACCCCTCCAATCATGGCAAACGGTAAGTTTAAGATGATCAGGGTCGCTTGACGGAGAGAATTGAAGGTCGAGTAGAGTAACAGGAAGATCAATCCAATCGTGATCGGAACAATGATTTGCAGCTTGGCCATCGCCCGTTCCATGTTTTCAAATGATCCGCCCCACGTCACCTTGTAGCCCGTCGGAAGCGCCACTCGCTCATCGATTTTCTGCTGCGCCTCTGCAACCAGACTGCCGATATCCCGCCCCAATGTGTTGAACCCGATCGACACATACCGCTGAAGCTGCTCGCGGCTGATACGACCAGGCCCCTCCTCCAACTGCACGGTGCCTAAGTCCGCCAGAGGGATCAACGCGCCGGCATGATCGCTCACTCGAATATTGCTGATCGCTTCCACACTGTCCCGATATTGTTCTGGAAACCGTAGAATGAGATCAAACCGCTGCTGCCCTTCATAGACGCGCGTCGCAGCTTCACCTCCAATAGCGGTCGTGATGATCTCTCGAACATCGGAAACATTGATCCCATGCCGGGCAATCTTGCCTCGGTCGACATCAATCGTCAGGTACGGCTGTCCATATAACTGCTCCACCTTGATATCCCGCACACCTCGGACCGTTTCCAAGACCTCGGCGATCTTCTGCGCCTTGTCTCGAAGGATCTCCAGATCATCACCGAACAGCTTGACGGTGGCTTCCGTCCGCACACCGGAAATCAACTCATCAACTCGTTGTTGGATCGGTTGGCTGATGAGAAACGTCGCTCCTGCTACACTAGTCAGCCGTTCACGGAATTTTTGGACAAGCTCAGGCCTGGTCTTTGCTGTCGTCCATTGGTCCAGCGACCGAAGCCGGACGACCGGATCGCTCTCGTTCGGCTCCTGTGGATCGTTCCCCAATTCCGTTCGGCCGATTTTCGAGAGGACCATCTCCACCTCCGGAAACTCCATGATCGCCTGTTGTATACGCTTTTCGATCTCAATCGAAGCCGGCAGCGACACGCTTGGTAGACGAATGGTTTGTGGAGCCAGCGATCCTTCATTCAGAATCGGGATAAATTCAGTTCCCAGAAACGGCACTAAAGCCAATGCACCGATCAGCGCACCGACGGCCAGAACCAGCACCACGGTCCGGTGTCCAAGAGCCCATAGAAGAGACGGAGCGTAGAGACGCTTCGCTTGTCTGACGATCCAAGGATCTTCCTCACTCCCCTGTTTGAGTGCCAACGAACACAGCACGGGCGACAGGGTAAGCGATAACACGAGAGAGACGAGCAGCGCGATCATGATGGTATAGGCCAGCGGCTTGAACATCTTGCCTTCCATCCCGTGAAGCGAGAGGAGCGGGAGAAACACCAAAATAATGATCAGAATCCCGAATACGACCGGCTGTCCGACCTCTTTCACCGCTTGCGTGACGAGCTGAAGCCTTGGTATGGCGGCAGCCGAATGGTGCGATAGATGGCGATACACATTTTCAACGACGACGACCGACCCATCCACGATCATGCCGATCGCGATGGCCAATCCTCCCAGAGACATCAAGTTGGCCGTCAGCCCGATTTGCCCCATGACAATGAACGTGGCGAGTGGGGCTAGCACCAAGGTACCGACGACGATCAGTGCGCTGCGCAAGTTCCCCAGGAAGAGGAACAACACAACGACGACGAGCGCCACTCCTTCCGCCAGCGACTTGTAGACGGTATTCAGTGCCGCAGTGATCAGTTCGATGCGGTCATAAAACGGCACGATTCGCAATCCATTCGGCAGCAAGTTCTTGGCGTGAATGTCGTCGACTCGGCTTTTGATGCCTTCGACGACATCCCGGGCATTGCCGCCGCGCAACATCAGCACGATCCCGCTCACGACTTCACGCTCTCCGTTCAGCACCGTTGCCCCGTGCCTCACCGCATGATCGATCACCACATGAGCGACGTCGGAGACATAGACCGGCGTTCCACCGGTTTCCTTGACGACAATGCGTTCGATGTCGCTCAGTGAGCGAATCAGCCCGATCCCGCGCACAATATATTTTTCGTCGTGCTTTTCCAGAATATTGCCGCCGGCGTTGGCATTATTTCTGGCCACGGCGTCGAAGACATCACGGAGAGTCAGGCCATATTTTCGCAGCAGACCAGGCTCGACCAATACCTGATACTGTTTGACAAAGCCCCCCATTGAATTGACGTCGATGACTTCCGGCGTGCCTTTCAGAATGGGACGAATGACCCAATCTTGAATCGTTCGCTGTTCGATCAAACTCTGGTGCTCGGCTTCCTGGTTCATCGCCGATCCGCGTGTGTCCTCCAAATAATACTGATATACCTCGCCCAGCCCCGTACTATTCGGCGCCAGCATAGGTTCGGCCCCTGACGGAAGCAGCTCCTCGACTTCGAGCAGTCGTTCGAGCACCAACTGTCGCGCCAGGTTGATATCCATCGAATCATCGAAGACAATCGTAACGAGCGACAGACCGACCTTTGTCAGAGACCGCATTTCCGTGAGGGAAGGAACACCGGCGAGCTGAAGCTCGATCGGGTAGGTGACCAGGCGCTCGACCTCAGCAGGCGAGAGACCTGGCGCTTTCGTGACCACCTGTACCAACACGCTGGTCACGTCGGGGAAGGCGTCGATTGGGATAGTTCGAAACGCGTACACCCCTCCGATCCCCATCATCACCGCAAAAATGATGACAAGCATCCGCTGGCGCAGGGAAATGTCGAGGAGGCGAGAGACCATCAGACGGGTTTCTTCAACAACTCGGACTTCAAGACAAAGGCGCCGTGCGTGACCACCGGTTCTCCTTCGTTGAGCCCGCCGAGTATGGAGGTCAACGCCCCGTTGGATTCCCCGACGTGGACCTCGCGCATTTCGTATTCACTCGCGCTGCGCTGCACGAAAACAAAGGTGCGGCCTTGATCGCGTTGCAATGCTATCTCCGGCACCGCCAATCGATCTGGCTGCGCTTCGGAAAAGAGTCGAATGGTGGCGAACATTTCGGGTTTGAGCCGTCCGTCTGGATTCGGCAATTCAAGGCGAAGGTGCATCGTGCGCGTCACCGGATCCAACACATCTCCGACATACGTGATCGTGCCCTTGAACGTTTCCTTGGGGTAGGCATTGACCTGCACCTCCACCGGCATACCACCGGACGCATGGACGGAGTGCACAAACGAAATATCCTTCTCTGGGATGTTGGCGAGAATCCAGACTTCCGAGAGATCCGCGATCACAAACAGCTTTTCGGTGGTCTCGACGACTTCGCCACGCGTCAGATTGCGCCCGATGATGCGCCCGGCGAAGGGTGCCACAATCGGCACGACCGATCGGATTTCACGACTCCGGTCGAGACGGCGCAATTCTTCGATACTCATGCCGAGCAGCTTCAATCGATCACGCGACTCATTGGCCTCTGCCTGAATACTCAGCAGTTCTGCATGTCGACGCTGCAGTTCCGCTTCTCCGATGACCTTTTCCTCCAACAGGAATTTCGCGCGGCCATAGGCTTGCTCCGCGACGTGGAGTTTCGCTTGAGCCTTCAGATAGGCCGACTGAGCGAGGCCTAATTCACTACTGTAGAGAATCGCCAGGGGAGCATTCGCCTTGACTTCTTGGCCGAGGTCAGCATATACGTCCACGACTCGCCCACGAACCAACGTCGTAATCTCCGCCATGTTCCGTTGATTGGGCTGAACGATTGCAGGGAAATCCCGGTGCGTTCGAAAGTCGCTGAGTGCCGCCGGTTGAACGACAAGCCCGACTCGTGATGATTCCTCTGCTGACAGCGTGATGAGTCCTGGTGTGGAGGTTACCGCGGTCGGCTTACTGGCCACTACGTCGTTGGGCGTCCCATCACAGCCCGCTTCGAGCAGCATCAACCCGAACAGAAGACCGCATATTCTTTGGATGGTCCAGAACGATGCCGCTCGCGTCGAATCAAGCCGGGTTTTCACAGCTCCCCTCCTACGGCTTGTTCGAGACGCGCCAGCGAGACGGACAGCGCGCGCCTTGCCTCGGCATAATCCAGCAAGATCTGTCGTTGCACACGTTGCGCATCGAGCACTTCCAGCAGGCTCGATGCACCCTGTTGAAAGCTGAACTGCGCAAGCCTCAGCGCCTCCTGCGCTTGTTTGAGTAACCCTCTATCGAATACCTCAATCAACTCGGCCGTGGTGCGAACATCCTGATAATGTTGGTAAACGGCTCGTCCCAGCTCATTGCGTATCCGAAGCAGCTCCGCTTCCTCACGGCGTTTGATACCTAAGGACGAAGCAATTTCTCCTTGTCGCCGATACCACAGCGGCATAGGGATAGAGAGTCCCCCTTGAACCGCTTCCCGCCCGATCTCGCGCCAATAACTGCCATTGACTGTCACGGTCGGCACCCGAGCCTGACGCTCGAATTCGATCTTCCAGTCCGACTGCTCTACAGACTTCAGCAACCGCTGAATGGTTGGATGCTGCTCCATCATGCGAGCCATGAGTCCTTCGATCCGCAGGCCGGGAGGCAGTATCCTGAATTCGCCGTAGACCTGATAGGACGGCCCAAGCGCCCCGCCGGTCAAGGTGTCAACGGCAACGCGGTTGATCCGAACAAGATTATCCGCTCGTGCGAGTTGCTGTCGAGCCTTCAGAACCTCCACCTCTGCCTTGATAGCTTCAAATTGAGGCGCTTCGCCCGACTTGACCCGTGCTTTCACGATTCGAGCCACTCCCTCTACAGTATCGAGGTTCTGGCGAGCCAGGTCGGCGTCCTGTTGAGCCAATAGAAGGTCATAGAAGGCGACTTTGACCTGCGACGCCAGATTCAGTCGAGTCTCCAACATACCGACGTTAGCGGTCGCAAGCCCAAGATCCGCAACTCGTTGCCGAGCGGCACGCATGGCAGGCCATTCGAGCGGCTGCCCCACAACAAAATTGTATTCGGTGAGCGATTGGCGGTCGAGAAACGGGCCGATACCCGCCCGACCTGAATCCTGAAGGTTTCCATGGCCGCCAGAGCCGGCAACAGTAGGATTAGGATAGGCACCGGCCGCCGTCTGTTGTCCCTTTTGTTGTTCGATGTTCCCTTCTGCCGACGACACGACGGGGTTCTTCGCCAAGGCAAGATCGACGATCATATCGAGACTATAGACCTGCCCACCGGATTCTGCTGATGCAGTCACCACGCCAAACCCTAAGCTGATCATCCCAGATATGAGAACGAGCCCCAGCCCCATCGCTCTCTCCTCACCGATCAAACTGACAAACGCATGTTCAAAAGCCGATTGAACCAGTTCTTTTTCAAAGATCTATGCGAAACATAGTAGTCTCTCCGGTCTTACATGGCTGAGTCAAGCGATAATCCGCTGAAATAGAACGCCGAGATTGCCACTGTCGCAGCAACATTCAGCGACTCCGTCCCATCTGCGATCGGGATGGAAAACTTGACGTGAGATGCCGCGACGACATCCGGCGCCAGCCCCGCCCCTTCGTTTCCGACAGCGATCACGAGACGGCTTGGAATCTTCTGAATCTTCCTAATTGAGACTATATCAGCCGAAGGAAGGACCGCCGAGTACATTTCGCATCCATACCTGGAAAATATCCGAATCTCCTGTCTTCTAAAAACAGGAAGGCCCAAAATCGAGCCGGCCGTGGCGCGGACAACCTTGGGGCTGAAGGGATCGGCACACTCGGCACTCAGCCACACTCCGGAAAGATTCAGTGCCGCGGCCGTTCTAACAATCGCCCCCACGTTCGCCGGATCTTGAAGCCGATCCGCATAGATTCCCAATACTCTCGACTGCGTGAATACCTGCGCTTCGTCCCATCGCGGTTGTCGGACGACCGCGAGTATCCCTTGCGGCATTTCTAGGTCGGTCAGCTTCTCAAACTCGGTGTCCGGACACACAAACTGACAGACAGGCAATTGGGATCGGACCTGTCGATCAACATCGGTCTCAGCGTGAAGATACCGCGGGGATAGCACCAGGCTGCAAATAGAGCCTGCGTGGCGAGGAATCAGATCGAGACAGGACTTGACCCCTTCGACGACAAACGCTCCCTCTTGCGATCTGACCTTCTTATCACGCAGAAGTCGACGGATCAGAGAGCCCTGGGCGCGAGTGAGGGCCCGGAGATGCGGTACTGCATCCACTAGAGCCCCGACATCGCTCCCAAAGGGATAAGGCTGAGAAAGAGAAGTCCGTCAATCACCGGCGCCTACGTTCGGACGCCGCTTCCGCGGCGCGGATCCGCTGGGCTCGAGCCTTCGCTCGCTTCAGTGCGGTCAACTTGCCTCGCGTACGGCTTTGCTCGAACTGCAACTGTTCAAGCTGAGATTTCAGGTGGGCCTTTTCTCGCTTGTGCAAACTGGCGCACTCCGCCTTTGAAAGCTGGGTCCAATCCCCGCTGTTCCGTGCGCGCTTGATTCGCTCGTCTAATGATTCGCGGAGCTGCTTGGCCCTCATCGTCACGAGAGACTTGAGTGCGTCTTGACGACGCTGAACCTCTTCCTCCTCAGCCATGATGCCACGAATGTCTGTTCCCAACATAAATCTCTACCTCCTTCACCGCTACAGAACTTGCGCGCATTATACTCGATTTGGCACTCAATCTAAAACTCCATATAACATATTGAAACATATGATTAATTTAGAATCTCAATCGCGTTTCCATTGAAGCTCGACCTCCCATTGTGTATCATCTGCTCCATGTCGATCGGCCTACGAATCCAGAGTTGGAGGCACTCAAAAAACCAGTCTGTCGAGTTATTATCAGACGCAGCAGGCATTCCCTGCGTCCTTCTTGAACAAATTGAATCCAATCAAACTGACCCCACAACGGAGACGATCGAAGCTCTCGCCAGAGCGCTTCATATCCCTCCGTCTTGGCTGTTTGATGAGCCTCAATCCTTTACACACCTATTCACCGACGCCGATGAAAGTGAAGCGCCGGACCCTTCTCATATCGACCCAGTGACCGATCGTATCCTAGCCGGATCACGAGCACATCGATCGCTCTATGTTCTTTTGACCACCCTCATGCAGGCCGGCGATCCAAAACTCTTGCGTGCCGCTGAAATGAGTCTCCGCAGTTTAGTGAAACAATCTCGACAAGCCACCGTGCCCTGGCAACAGCGCCCCTCCGGACACTTTGAACCGCCGAGCGACTAGCGCATCCGGCCGAACTCAGAACCGATCACAACGCGCATCTATTGCCAACTCGCCGCCAAGACGGCTTGGACATCCTGTGGCCGTTGATCAACAGCCTGATCCCAAGTCAGGCCCGTTTGTTCTGTGAATGCCGCCATGGCATGAATCAGTTGATCGACTTGAGTATTGAGTAGCGTCTGGCCATTCCCGGCCTGGATTGTCTCAACGTGGTGGGCTTCACCAAGATACCAGTTCTCAATGGCCACCTGATCGCTGGTGCCATGAATCGCCACCCTCAGATCGTTCGCCTGCCTGCTGAGAATCAGATCCAATGGATCGATCGCCGTACCGAATCCTAGGCGATCGGTATTGCCGGCAGTTGTATCATCTTCTGAAATGGTGTCGGCGCCACCTCCGCGAGTAAAGACGTACACATCATTTCCGGTCCCTCCGACCAGATAATCGTTTCCAACGCCACCAGTAATCGTATCGCTTCCCGTGCGGCCTACCAGCGTATCATTGCCGTCATCTCCGCTAATAACATCATCTCCGTCACCACCGGAGAGATAGTCACCGCCACTTCCGCCAAGGATCGTATCGACTCCGTCCTCACCGCTCACGGAGTCGTCACCGTCTCCGCCACTGATCCAATCGTTGCCGGTTCCACCATAGACCATATCGTTCCCCGACTCTCCGCTGAGGTGATCATCTCCATCGCCCCCGTTGAGCACATCATTCCCAATTCCACCAGTCAACGTATCGGCTCCGGCTTGGCCGGCCAGCACATCGTTTCCATCCCCACCGATCAGCCTATCGTCCCCCTCGCCACCATAGAACGTCACCCCGGTCATGCTCCCCACCGCCGTGAAGACATCGTTTCCGATGTTTCCGGCCACAAATTCCACTTCTGCGGTCGTTGCGTTGAGGATTACCGCCTCGGTGCTAACCACTGACATGACATCATAGCCCGCCCCGCCATTGACAGTGGTATCCGCGGCATCAATATAGAGCGTGTCATCGCCCTCGCCGCCAGAGAGTTGATCGGCGCCTGCACCACCGTTCAGTGTGTCGTTGCCTGCCCCGCCAGAAAGAGTATCAATCCCCGCATCGCCCACGACGACGTCGTGGCCCTCATCGCCGTTGATCACGTCATCGCCCTCGCCACCATAGAGATAATCGGTCCCGTTCCCGCCGAAAATGGCATCAGCTCCTTCATCCCCTGTGACTGAATCGCTGCCATCACCCCCAGCGATTTGATCGTTACCTGCACCCGCATAGAACGTGTCATCGCCGACTTCTCCACTGAGTTGATCGTCTCCGTCACCGCCATTAAGCACATCATTGCCCAAGCCCCCGGCCAGGATCTCTCCACCGGCTTGACCGACCAGCACATCATTGCCTTCGCCACCGGTCAATCGATCATCACCGTCGCCACCATAGAACGTCACCCCGGTCACACTGCCCGCCGCCGTGAAGACATCATTTCCACTACTCCCAGCGACGAATTCCACTTCTGCGGTGGCGGCGTCAAAGCTCACCGCGTCGGTTCCTACCACCGTCACGGCATCATAGCCCGCGCCGCCACTGACACGGGTATCCGCGGCATCAATGTAGAGCGTGTCGTCACCCTCGCCGCCAGAGAGTTGATCGGCACCCGCACCACCGTTCAGTGTGTCGTTGCCTGCCCCGCCAGAAAGAGTATCAATCCCCGCATCGCCCACGACGACGTCGTGGCCCTCATCGCCGTTGATCACGTCATCGCCCTCGCCACCATAGAGATAATCGGTCCCGCTCCCACCGAAAATGGCATCAGCTCCCTCATCGCCCGTGACTGAATCGACACCAGCCCCGGCTAGGATGAGATCATGCCCGGCATTTCCATAGACCGTATCGTCACCACTCCCAGCGTCGATGCCGTCATCTCCGACAGTACCCCCTATGACATCACCGTTGTCTGTCCCTGAAACCGTGATCCTGGGCCCCAATAGGCGAGTCATCATTACTTCACTGCCGTCTGCGAATGCGAGCGTTTCGACGACGAGTGACCCCTTGGTGCCGTTTGGATCGAAATTCGTCAGCACCAGCTTATCAGCCCCGTTGCTGCCGACTTGAATGGTGAGAGTCTGTTCACTCTGATCGTGCGCGAACCTGAGATCACCCTGCGTAATGCCCATACCGAACTGAATCCGGTTCCCCTCGTCGGCAGTAGCCACATCCACGATCGTGTCGATTCCATCGCCTATGTTGAAAAGATAGGTGTCGTGACAGGCGCCGCCGCGCAGAGTGTCGGAGCCACCACTTCCAGCGAGCGTATCACGACCGACGAGACCGGAAAGAACATTGGCATCATCAGAGCCGACGAGAACGTTGTCCAGTTCGTTGCCTGTTCCATCGAGCGGCGGAGGGGGAATAATATGGTCGTCCTCGTCAAAGATCTCAGGCGATGAGACGAGTATGAGATTCTCGAGATGATCCCCTAGGATATAGCTCACGGCACTCTTGGCCGTATCGATCCCCTCATTCTCGAACTCTGCAATAGCCTGTTGCTGACTATGGACGATGTAGGTGTCGTTGCCCATACCCCCTATGAAGAGATCGTCGGCCAGGCGAGGAACGCCTTCACGAAACTCCGCTCCTCCATCGAGAAATAGCCAGGCACCGTTACTTCGATCCAAAGCGAAAACGAGATCCCCTCCATCCGCCATCAACACATCATCACCCGCGCCACTGATGAGGATGTCACTCCCGGTTCCTAGCACAAAAAAGTCCTCGATAGACCTGAACAATCCCCCCACCAACACATCGTTGCCAGCGCCTCCCTCAAGGACGTTATCTCCCGAGTTTCCGACAAGGAGATTATCCAAGTCGTTGCCCGTGCCGAATCCAGGATTGGGACGCACTGAGCTGGTGCTTTCCGCGAGAATGAGATTCTCCACATGTGGATCCAACACATAGTCGAAAAGACTTTGAACGGTGTCGATCCCGTCGCCCTCTGCTTCAATGACTGCATAGGTTCCGGTAACGCCCGAGCTCCCGAGAAGGTATGTATCGTCACCAGCAAGGCCCATGAGAATGGACGGGAAGGCTGCCGTGAGCAGATCGTCTGAAGTTGTGGCAGCAGGCACGCCGACGTTGAGGGAAGACCAAGCCAGGCTCCATTCAGTGCCATCGGCAAATCGCACACGTGCCTGTGTGGTTTCTGGACCCACTGCAAACCAATCCGTAGAGAGCTGTATGGTCAGCCTATCTCCACTGCCAGAAATAAGAATGTCCGCAACGGAAGAAGAGCGCCACGTCATCACGGCATCGGAGGGCGTGATGTCCGCAGCCATGTGAATGACATCGATGTCGTTCCTGTTGTTATCGAGCGTCACATGATCAATCCCGGATCCCCGACCGAACAGAACGGTGTCCACGCCAGACCCGAGAGTGAGCACATCGTTCCCCACTCCTCCGTCGAACAGGTTCATTCCTTGGAAATCAACGAGTGTATCGTCGCCAGGTCCGCCGAAAAGCGTGTCATTCCCGATGATGTGGTCCCCGAAAAATGGCTGGAACGTGACGTCCCCGTACAGCGTATCCTTACCTTGACCGCCTATCAGCACATCATTGCCGGCTGATCCGATCAATACGTCATGGCCGTCGCTTCCAGAAAGTGTTTCGCTCTCGAACGTTCCTATGATGGCCGTGCCGATCACCGCTCGTGCGCTCAACTCGGCATTGCCCCATACGGTGCCATCGGCAAATCGCACTTGTTTCTGATCGTATCCGGATGAAGCGAAGAACGACAGGAGGGTCAGCTCGTCAGCAGTTCCACGAATGACCAGTTCGAGATTCAATCCATTACGAAAGACCTCCACATCCTCAATGGCGACTGTCGAATCCAACTGAATGGTATCGATTTCGCTGACCGTCCCTGAATCAAACACCGTATCGCGTCCTGCACCTCGACCAAAGAGATAGGTGTCGGCCCCACCCGATCCGGCAAGTGCATCGTTCCCAGCCCCTCCATCGAGCACATTCGCCGCCTCGTTGCCTCTCACGTCATTATTGAAGATGTTGCCGGTTCCATTGATCGAGGCAGCTCCCATCAGCGTAAGGTCCTCGACATGCTCGCTGAGAGTGTAACTCGCGGTGCTCTGCACCATGTCGATCCCCTCATCCGTTTGCTCGATCACGAGGTCGCTGGAATTATCCACGATGTACACATCGTCGCCTGCCCCACCAACCATCCTGTCCGCGCCAAGCCCACCGTCCAGCACATTGTTCGCCCGGCCACCGACGAGTGTATTACTCAATTCATTCCCGTATCCCGCAATTGAGTGGCCAAATGGATGATATGGAGTGAGTGAAAAGCTCGAGAAATCAGACTCATGAGGATCAAGGAGGGTTAAATTTTCAATATTGACCGGCAAACGATAGTCGTGTCCCGCGACTACGGTATCGATCCCGCCTGTCGCCGTTTCGACGAGGATATCGTCATCGCCGTTCGACCCAATCAAATAGGTGTCATTGCCATCGCCACCAGCCAGCACACTGATCGATCCATCGGCCCGCAACACATTGTCGAGACTATTTCCTGTCCCGAAGAGCGACGCACTGCCTGTCAACGTCAAGTTCTCGAGATTGTCACCAAGGGTAGTGCTCACATCGGTCTGAACCCCATCCGTACCTTCATTGGCCAACTCAATCACCGTGTCGCCCGCGCCGACCACGAAGATATCGTTTCCCAGACTACCGGCTAGCAGATTGGCGGCACTGTTCCCCGTCAGCACGTTATTCAGCGCATTACCCATGCCGTTGATCGGCGCGTCCCCAGTTAATGTAAGGCTCTCGACATTGGCTTCGAGTGCGCGAGTCACGCTGCTCCGAACAGTATCGACTCCGTCGTTCATCAGCTCGATGATCAGATCTCCCGGATCCTCGACAAGGTATTGGTCATCGCCCGACCCGCCAGTCAGTTGATCCGCCCCACTACCTCCATCCAACTCGTCATTGCCGGCAAGACCGTCGAGCTGATCGTCTCCGCTCAATCCAAACAAGCGGTCGTCCCCTGCGGTACCGACCAGCGTATCGTTGTCCCCCGTCCCTATGGTGGTCGGGCGCAACCGCTCCTGAATCGCCGGGGCATTCCACACCGTCCCATCGGAAAACTGGATCTGCTCGATTTGCAGCGGCGAGGCCAGAAAATATAGAGAGACGGTCAACTGATCAGCGCCGCCGTTAAGGCTCAAGACCAGGTCATTGTTCTGTCGGGTCACCACGACGTCGGAAGGAGCCACGCCAGGCGTCATGCGGACCACATCCTGGCTGCCCTGAACTTCCATGATCGTATCCCGGCCGGATCCAGGGCCAAACAGATAGGTGTCGTTACCCTGCCCGCCCAACAGACGATCGTCACCGCCCCCTCCATCGAACTGATCGTCTCCCATTCCGCCCCGCAGGACATCCGCCCCACCACCAGCCCTGATTCGGTCCACCGTGCCGGTCCCATCGATGTGATCGTCTCCATCCGTACCAGACAGATCAAACCCATGTGCAAGCAGCTGCTCATACGTCAGCGTACTGCCGTCTGCGAAACGGAAGGTCTCGACTGTGCGAGGCCCGGATAGGTTGGTTCGGTCAAACGTGTCGAGTTGGATCGCGTCACCGTTCGTGCCGATTCGAAGGAGAAGATCGCCGACGGTCGGGTGGGATTCATCAGGAACCACGTCGAGGTGGAGATCGGATGCCGTGATATCGGAACCGAAGATGACTTCGTTCCCCCCACCAGCTGACGTAGCGTCAGCAATCCAGTCGATCCCGTCTCCGATATTGAAGAAGTAAGAGTCGTTCCCCTCGCCACCTTCCAGCCGATCATTGCCGATCCCACCGTGAAAACGGTCGGCCAAGTTGGTGCCGAACAGGACGTCGTCGAACTCCGTCCCATCGATCGTAAACCCACGGGCCACGAGATCCGCATAAGCAAGGATGCTGCCATCGGCAAATTGGAATCGCTCGATCGTCTGCGAGCTGAAAACATCGAAGATAGATCCTGACAAAATGCCATCTGCCCCATCGCCCACTGTGATCACGATCTGTCCAAACTGCGAGGAGAGCGAGACCGAATTGGACGTGATTCCACTCCCAAACGTCACTCTATCGGTATCAGCACTAGAACCGGAATCAAACACCGAATCAAATCCATCTCCGAGATTGAAATGATAGGTATCGCTGCCCTCGCCACCGTTCAGCTGATCGTCGCCAACCCCGCCGGTCAGAACATCGTTACCGGCCTCGCCCTCGAGGGAATCGTTGCCATCCTCGCCGGTCAACAGGTCGTTCCCGTCGCCTCCTCGCATGACATCGTCTCCTGCGCCGCCAGACAGCTGGTCACTCCCTCCGTTGCCGAGAAGCACATCGCGGCCATCACCGCCTTCAATGACATTGTCAATCACCCCACCGATCAGCACATCGTCGCCGGCAAGTCCTCGAATCCGGCGGTAAATCGCGTGGCCATCCAGCGTGTCAATTCCAGCTGTGCCAACCAGTTCCAATCCATCCACAAGTAACTGGGCAGACGTCAGCATGGTCCCGTCCGCAAACACGAACTGGTCAATGCCAAGAGATGCCAACTGGTTGGCGGGATCGACCCATTCGATCTCTACCGCATCACCGATCGAGCCGGTGCGCAGGACAAGATAATTGAGAACGGTGTCTGAACCTGCTTCGCCTTCTTCACTCGGAATCCTGACCTGCCTGAAACCGAGGCTTAGAGAGGCCTGTAAAATCCCAGAGCCAAAGACCAGCCGGTTCCCTTCACTTGGCGCATCCTGGATCTGGTCGATCCCACCGCCCAAAGTGAAGACATAGGTATCCTGCCCCGACTCTCCGAACAGCGCATCATTACCGGCTCCGCCAAGCAGAACATCATTGCCTGCCCCAGCGTTAATAGAATCGTTCCCGGCTCCGCCAAAAACTCGTTCCCCTTGATCGGTACCGATAAGCTGGTCATTCCCCAACCCCCCAGAGACGGCTAAGCCACCTACGGCGAGCTGTCCGTACGTGAGGATAGGGCCATCGGAAAACTGAAATGAGTCGATCGGGTGTGGACCAGCCAGGTTATTTGTACCAAAGTTCTCGATTTGAACTGCATTCTCTCCGTTCCCAGTACGAATCACGAGAGAGTCATTCGGCCCCACAGCGGCAATAATTGCGTTCGGACTAATTCCTGAGCCGAATACGAGACGATTGTCTTCGCCCACACCTTCGACAATGACATCGAATCCGTGGCCCATCCCATAGAGATAGGTATCTTGCCCACCTCCGCCCACCAGCGTATCGTTCCCGTTCCCCCCAACCAGAATATCGTTTCCTCCGGAGCCGCCGATCTGCCCATCAGCATCCCCCACAAGAATATCGTCTCCGGCTCCGCCATCAATCAGATCATCCCCGTTGTCGCCTCGTAGACCATCGTTGCCATTACCGCCAAACATCTCATCATCGCCTTCTTGCCCAAAAAGTTGGTCATTGCCCGCCTCGCCCACCAGCAAATCGTTTCCTGCGTTTCCTTGCAGCTCATCGTTTCCATCGCGACCGAATAGAGTATCGTCGCCTGCCCCGCCCAGGAGAAGATCGTTCCCCATGCCCCCGTCGAGTTCATCCAGACCGTCGCCACCGATCAGCAGGTCGTCCCCCTCATCACCGAACAGCACATCATTGCCAACTTCCCCATCGAATTGGTCAGCCCCTGCTCCGGCACTGATATCATCATCTCCCTCACCACCAAACCCAATGTCGTCACCATCTCCGCCGAGGAGTGAATCATCGCCAGTTCCCGCAAACAGAACATCCGCACCATCACCACCGGCCAATGTATCGTCTCCACCGAAGCCGGTCAGGAAGTCGTCGCCACTTCCTCCATCGAGCCAATCATCCCCTGCCTGGGAGGCATCGTCATCTCCATACAATCGATCATCTCCAGCTCCTCCGAGCAATACATCATGTCCGGCATTCCCTTGCAGCTCATCATTGCCTGCTCCACCACTGAGAAAATCATCTCCCGCCGCCATCGACGTCAGCACCACCACACTCTGTTGCGTATCACCAATCAACAGATCATTCCCTGCCCCTCCATCGAGGATGTCGTCACCCCCATCGCCACTCAGATAATCGTTGCCATCGCCGCCTTCCAAGACATCGTCGCCAGGGACCAACACCCCTGTCAGTGGCACAAAGGTCTGACCTCCATCCGGATTATCGATGTACGTCCCTCGGGTTAGCGCATCACCCCAGATCTCGTCGTTCCCTTCCCCACCGATCAGCCGGTCATCATTTCCTCCCCCGCCGATCCGATCGTTCCCCTCGCCTCCATCGGCATAATCTTTTCCATCTAACGTAGGAGGTGGTAACAGAAGTGATGGCCTAGGGATAGGATCAGGATGATAGTCATAAGGATCCGCCAGCAGCCGATCATCGCCATTCCCCCCGTACAGACGATCATGACCATATCCGCCCGAAAGCCAATCGTTCCCGCCATTGCCATAGAGAATGTCATCGCCAAACCCCTGCCAATAGTTTAGATCGTCAGGTCCTGGGCCCCCGATCAGGGTTTGATGGAGAAAGCCGCCGGCACCGATGGGTAATGCTTCTCCTTCTGGTGGATAATTCTCTAAGGGGACATTCGACAAGTCTTCCATCCATATTTCATAGCCATCGTTTCCAGTCCCCACGAATGCCTTCACATTGATCGTATTCTCAAGCTGGGGTCTGTGGGTCGGCTGGCCAGCTACGTCCACCAGCACGGCGGATAACGCGACCGTAGAGTCAGCAGAAACTTCATCGTTGGCTATCAGGAAAAAGTAGAGTTGGTCGTCCCCTTCCGGAACAATCAGCTCGAAAGTACTGTTACCATCGAGACTCT
>CABVRV010000028.1 GCA_902500755.1 uncultured Nitrospira sp. | reverse complement strand
TCACGTCCATGCGTTGGTGTAGGACACGCACGATCCGAATACCGTGGTCCTTCGGGAGGTAAAAGACTACGTGAGACTGATACTCAAACCGCCGCAATCCCGGCGCGAGTTCATCGGCCGTGCGCCCCTGCATCGGCTGCTCCGCCAGCATCTGCAACCGCTCGTGCAAGCCGAAGAGATAGACCCGCGCCTGTTCCAGCCCAAAATGCAGGATCGTGTATTCGTAGATACCATCGAGATCGGCGGCAGCCTTCGACGAGAGGCTATAACCGGCCATTCGCCTTCAGCCGCGTTTCGACTACCTCCATAATCTGCGGCACCGTGTGGTCACTGACGCCGCTGTCCAACCCTTCCTGTATGGCGTCCTTCAATGTGTGAAATTTGGCGCTGTCCTGATCGCGTCGAATCAGATCGCGGATATATTCGCTGTCGTTTGTGAATTTCCCACGCTCGATCTGGGACTTTATCCATTGATCCTGCTGTTCCGTGACAGTGATCGTCTTGCGTGTCGTTCCCATCGTAAGACCTCCGATCTATTCATACTATTGATGTAGTTTAGCACTCTTTTGAATATTCGTGAAACCCCGTTTCGTTCTGCCAGCATAGTCTTTTCCCTTCTCTTCACGTATCGTACGTGGCGATGATTCGCTTACACTGGCACAATCTTCGCTTTCCTCCGGTTGATCAGGCATCCCCCGAAGGGCTCCTGGCCATTGGAGGAGACCTCCGCCCTGAGCGCCTTCTCGAAGCATATCGGCACGGCATTTTCCCTTGGTACAACGATGATCAACCCATTCTCTGGTGGTCGCCTGATCCCCGCGCGGTGCTGTTCCCTGAAAAGCTTCATGTCTCGCGCAGTCTTAAACGAAGTCTCCGCCAGAATGTGTTCACCGTCACGCTCGATACCAACTTCCGAAACGTCATGGAACAGTGCGCAGGTCCACGTCCACAGTATCCAGAAGGAGGCACCTGGATCACCGGAGAGATGCTGGACGCCTACACACGCTTGCATGACCTCGGCCATGCTCATTCCGTCGAGACGTGGCAAGATGGCCATCTCATTGGAGGACTTTACGGCGTGGCGATCGGCGGGGCATTTTTTGCCGAGTCGATGTTCACGAAGGTCGATGACGCATCAAAGGTTGCACTGGTGAGGCTTGTCCAACAACTCCAGGCCTGGAACTTTCGTCTGATCGATTGCCAGCAATCCTCTTCCCATGTCATGCGGTTCGGAGCAGAAGAGATTGCACGATCAGACTTCGTCAAATATCTCACTGAAGCAATCAGACTTCCCGACCGAGGTGGCCGGTGGGAGTTCGATCGCGAAGATTAGGGAAACCTGGCAACGAACCGCATTTGACAGACTTTTCTCCAGTCGCTTATGATTCGTCAAAGCTAGGAGGGGGATCTCACATGAGCTTTGTCATTACGCCGAAAGAATTGAAGGCCCGAATCGATAAAGGGGATAAGTTAGTCCTTCTGGATGTGCGGGAACCGTGGGAGAACCAGCTCGCGAAGCTGGAAGGATCTGTCTTGATCCCGCTCGGGACCTTGCCCCAATCACTGTCAAAGTTGGACCCGAACGCTGAGATTATCGCCTACTGCCACCATGGCATGCGAAGCGGAGACGCCGCGGGCTTTCTCCTTCAGCAAGGGTTCGCAAATGTGAAAAATTTGATCGGTGGGATCGATGCCTGGTCTATTCAAATCGACGGAAGTGTGCCTCGGTACTAACAGACTGACACCATAGCAGTCTCTCGTCGACTGCTACGGCTGAAGTCATGACAACCAGTCGGTGACTCAGCGTCCCCGCTCAGCCTTCCGAACGTCTCAACGACCTACTTTCCCCTGAAAAAATTCGACAGTCTGCTTGAGTCCTTCGGCGAGATCGACCTTCACCTCCCACCCCAACTCCTGTTTAATCTTGGAAGGATCGATTACGCTCCTCAGCTGTTCGCCGAGTTTAGCCGGGCCATGGACTTCCTTCGCGGGAGAACCGGTCAGACCAGCAATCATTCGGAAGAGCTCGTTCACAGATGTCTCGGTCCCGGTTCCGACGTTGTAGACCCCGTGCGCATCCTGGCCCATGGCTGCAAGATTAGCTTCCGCCACGTCATCCACGAACACAAAGTCGCGTGTTTGTCGGCCGTTTCCGTTGATAATAGGCTGCTCATTATTCAACATCTTTTGGATAAAGATGGCGACCACCCCGGCTTCTCCCTCAGGATCCTGCCGTGGTCCATATACGTTGGCGTATCGTAGACTGACCACTGGAATCCCGCCCGTGCGTTGGAAGTAGGACAAGTAATGTTCACCGCACAGCTTACTGATGCCATAGGGTGACAGCGGGTTATAGCCGTGGGATTCCGGGGCCGGGAACGTCTCTTGCTCACCGTAGATTGCTCCCCCGGACGAAGAAAAGACAACCTTTCTGCATCCATACCGAACCGCCTGTTGCAATACGTTCATGGTGCCCAGGACGTTGACTTGCGCATCGAATACTGGATCCTCGACAGAATTACGCACGCTGATTTGAGCCGCGAGATGAAGGACCACGTTGGGTCGCTCGTTGCGGAACACCCGCTCCAATCGCCCGCTGGTAATGTCGGTCTTATAGAGACTCGCCGCGCGGTTGACGTTTTTTCGCTTTCCGGTGGCCAGATTATCGACGACGACAACCTGATGCCCCTCTTCCACGAGTCGGTCCACCACATGAGACCCAATAAATCCTGCACCACCCGTCACCAATACTTTCATTGGCCCTCCTCAGTCAGCTGTCCACTGCAACCTTTCTTACATATCATGAAACGTGGCACGGTATTCAAGAATTGCCAATATCTCTTCATTGCCTTTTTTCTTGCCTTTGATGGGAGAAGGGATGACCCGATTCGTCCGTATTCCTACGTCGGTCGCAAATCGTAAGACTCGCTGGACCGCCTCCTCGCGTTGCCCCTCGTCGCGCACGACGCCTCCTCGACCCACTTGCCCCTTTCCCACTTCAAACTGCGGTTTAATCAAGGCGATGATATCGGCGTGAGGTCGTAGAAACTGAATGATAGGTTGGAATACCTTCGTCAGTGAGATAAAGGACACATCAATGACGACCAGATCGATCGGCTCTGGGATGGC
Organism: uncultured Nitrospira sp.; assembly: GCA_902500755.1. Classification (GTDB taxonomy): domain Bacteria; phylum Nitrospirota; class Nitrospiria; order Nitrospirales; family Nitrospiraceae; genus Nitrospira_D. The sequence continues at coordinate 36,435 of CABVRV010000028.1, read as the reverse complement.
GGAACGTACCATGTACCGTATGTTGGTTCGCTCAATCAACACGACGCGCGGGTCTTGTCGAAGCCGCCAGTCGAATTGGCCGTACCCAACATCAACCGCATAGACCTTCGATGCCCCCCTGTGCAACAAGCAGTCGGTGAATCCTCCCGTCGAACACCCGACATCGAGACAGACTCGTCCGTGAAGAGCAATTGAAGAAACATCAAGCGCTGCCGCGAGTTTTTCACCGCCTCGACTGACAAAGGGCTGTTGTTCCCCGGTCATCTCAATGACCGCATCTACGGGAATCACTCTGGATGGTTTGTCGACAATAAGCCCGTTGCTTTTGACTTTTCCGGCGAGAATCATACGGGCTGCCGTATCTCGGCTCTGCACCAACCCCTGAACCACCAGCACGTGATCGCAGCGATCCTTCTCGAGTCGTACTTTCGTACCCATGAGTGGCAAATACAGGAGGGCGTGACAGTCCCCTGCCATCAGATAGGGCCTCGTTAAGACTCCTCGGTGGAGCCCTTCAGGTCGATGTCCTCGGATGTGAAGGCACGCAGCTGCTTCTTCCCATTCTTGTCCTGGACAAGAACTTCCACTTTCCGTTCCGCTTCTTCCAACACCTTCAAACAATTCCTCGACAGTCGGATGCCTTCCTCGAAAATCTTTAATGATTCATCGAGCGGCAGATCTCCCTTCTCCAATTCACCCACGATGACTTCCAGTCTGGCCATCGCTTGTTCAAATTTCACTCCAGCCACAACATTCTCCTTCAAGTGACACCGAGAAGCATTATATCGAAGTCAGCATTTATACGGACGAGCCGGAAGACACTTCTTCCACCGTACAGCGTAGTTGGCCGTTTGCAAGCCGCGCCCTGATCTGTTCACCGACAGAGACTTGGTTGATGTCTCGAATGGTTTGGCGGTAAGGTATCGTTTCGAGAATCCCATAGCCTCGGCCCAGTATGGCAAGTGGGCTCAGACTATTCAATCTGTCGAGATACGCGTGCGTACGCTGCTCGTTTCGCGTGAGGCCATGACTCATCGCTCCCCTCAAGCGTGACCACAATTGCGGGACAATGGCCATACCGTGACGTACTCGACTCTCAGGGCTCGCAGACGCCAATGCTTGGCACCATTCCTGTGTCGTTGCCGTCCCCTGTTTCAACTTGGCGCGTATGGCGTCGCGCATATCTGCCACAACACTATCCACATGTTGCGCTTCTCTCAGAATTCGAAATCGGATATTTCCCATATGGATCAACATGAGATCAAGTCGTTGATTGCGCTCAACGCATTGCGAAATGATCGCCTGCCGACAACGAGTCGTGAGCATTTCGAGACGTTCCACGATCTCCGTCAACACCGGAGCAACCATTTCAGCCGCAGCCGAAGGCGTTGGCGCTCGCACGTCGGCCGCAAAGTCGGCAAGAGTGACATCCGTCTCATGCCCAATGGCTGACATGATCGGGATCCGCGATGCGGCAATCGCTCGCACGACCGCTTCTTCGTTGAAACTCCACAGATCCTCCATCGAACCGCCACCCCGTCCGACAATCATCACATCGATCGAGCCGAGCGTGTTGAGTGCGTGAATGGCTGAGGCAATCTGTTCGGCTGCTTCGGATCCTTGGACCTGGACAGGTGCGATGACAATTTTCAAGATGGGGCACCGACGGTGTAAGATAGCGATCAGGTCTCGAACCGCCGCTCCGGTCGGTGAGGTGACGATTCCAACTGTCCGAGGAAACACCGGCAATGCTCGTTTGCGCTGTGCATGAAAGAGTCCCTCCGCTTCAAGGCGACGTTTGAGCTGCTCAAACGCTAACTGAAGCGCGCCTCGACCTTTGGGCTCAAGATGATCAAGAATAAGCTGATACTCTCCGCGTGGCTCATAGACTGAGAGCCGTCCGCGCACGATGACATGCAGCCCATCCTCCAACCCGAATCGCAAACGAAGCGCCGCTGAACGAAAGATCACCGTTCGAATCTGACTCGACTGATCCTTTAGCGTACAATAGAGATGCCCAGACCCTGGCGCGCGCAGATTTGAAATTTCCCCTTCAAGCCAGACTTCGGAAAAATCGGATTCAAGGGAAGCTCGAACCATGGCGGTAAATTCAGAGACCGTGAGAACTGGCCTTGGAGGCCCATCAAACGCAGGAGAAAAAAGTGAGGGGGAAGAGTAGGTATTCGTGAGCCCGCTCCTTCCTGGTTGCGTGTGAGGATCACTACGCAACCGCTTATCATGGCCCGCCGCTCAGCGCCGACTTCAGCATTCTTAGCTAATCAACAAGGCGAATTCGTTCAAATGCGATGACCTTACCCAAGCGGGGATCCAATTCGAGCAAGACCGCACAGAACACCGACGGTCCTGAAGCAACTTCAAACCGCCGAGGCATTCCGGTCAAAAACTTTTCGATCGCTAATTCCTTCTTGACTCCGATGACCGAATGAAGCGGCCCCGTCATGCCGATATCCGTGATGTAAGCGGTCCCTTTCGGAAGGACCTGCTCATCAGCAGTCTGCACATGGGTGTGTGTGCCCACGACAGCCACCACTTCCCCATCCAAGAAATGCCCCATGGCCATTTTTTCAGAGGTGGCTTCCGCATGCATATCGACGATGATGGCGGATGTTTCCCGCTTCAGCCGTGACACGTCTCGTTTCGCCGTCTGAAACGGGCAATCGATCGTCGGCATGTACACCCGACCCATCACCTGCAGAACCGCCAGCCGCTCGCCGCCTGCCGTCTCAATGACGACGCTCCCGTTTCCTGGAACGCCGGCCGGATAGTTCGCCGGACGGAGCACACGAGGCTCACGAGAAAAATACTCGACGGCTTCCTTCTTATCCCAGGCATGATTGCCGGTGGTGATCACCGAGACGCCCGTCTCAAAGAGTTCCTCTGCCAGTTCCGGCGTGATACCGAACCCCCCCGCGACGTTTTCGCCGTTCGCAATCACCGCATCAATCTGACGCTGCGCGACCAGGCGAGGCACTGCCCGAGCCACAACTCGACGGCCGGGCTCTCCCATAATGTCGCCGATACAGAGCACCTTCATTTGGCGTATTCCACGTATCGACTTTCTCTGATGACGGTCACCTTAATCTGTCCCGGATAGGTCAACTCCTGCTCGATCTTTTTGGCCAGTTCACGAGAGAGCTGAAAAGACTCAGCATCGGTGATGTCTTCTTGCCTGACGATGACGCGAATTTCACGCCCGGCCTGGATGGCATACGCCTTCTGCACGCCCTTGTGCCCGGTCGCCAGCGACTCAAGCTTTTCGAGCCGCTTGACATAGGACTCCAGCGCCTCCCGTCGTGCCCCGGGGCGTGCCGCCGACAACGCTTCGGCCGCCGCGACCAACACGCTCTCGGGACAAATTGGTTCAACCTGCTCGTGATGCGCGGCGATCGCATTGACGATTTTGGCCGATTCACCGTATTTCTTGGCAATTTCAGCCCCCAGCATGGCGTGCGGTCCTTCTTCTTCATGGCTGACCGCCTTGCCGATATCGTGGAGCAGGGCTCCGCGACGAGCTAATCTGACATCCAATCCCAACTCCGATGCCATGATGCCGCAAATGTAGGAGGCTTCGCGGGCATGGTAGAGGTTATTCTGCCCGTAGCTCGTTCGATACTTGAGGCGTCCCAACACTTTAATCAATTCCGGATGAAAGTCGGAAAGCTCCAGCTCAAAGATGATCTTTTCGGCCTCTTCATACATCAGCTTGTCGATGTCCACCTTCACCTTTTCAACGATCTCTTCAATGCGAGTGGGGTGAATGCGTCCATCATGCATCAGGCGTTCCAACGACACTTTTGCGATCTCTCGTCGTAACGGATCAAATCCGGAAATGATCACGGCCTCCGGGGTTTCATCAATGATGAGATCGATACCCGTCGCCGCCTCAAGCGCGCGGATATTTCGCCCTTCCCGACCGATGATCCGGCCTTTCATGGCATCGGTGGGGATCGGAACCACTGAAATCGTGGACTCCGAGACATAGTCGCGAACAACGCGTTGAATCGAAGACGTAATGATCTCTCGCGCCTCCCGCTCCGCATTCTCACGGGCCTCTTCGATCGTCCGTTTTGCAATCCCAACGGCGTCCAGTCGAGCCTGCGATTCCATCTCCACGATCAGCTGCTTCTTGGCCTCGTCTGCCGTCATGCCCGCCACACGCTCCAGCGCTTCACGGTGGTCACGCTCGGCTTTCGCGCAGGCAGATTCCTTGGCCAGAAGTCCCTCTTCTCGTTTCATGAAATCGACCTCGCGTTTGCGGGCCTCAGTCTCTCGTTTTTCCAACGCGGCGACCTTTTGGTCGAACCCTTCTTCTCGCTGAATGAGGCGTTTTTCCAGCGACAACAGTTCGCCCAGCTTGGCCTTCTGCTCTTGTTCGAATTCGGACTTTGCCTTGAAGGCCAAATCCTTTGCCTCTAATCTTGCTTCCTTGAGAACATTCTCCGCCTCGCGTTGTGCGTTCTGCACAACCTGTTTAGCCAACCCCTCCGCCTCAGCCTGTTTGGCACCTGTCATCCGGCGACGCAGAAGCTCAAATATCCCAGCTCCGACTACGGCGCCGACAATACCGGAAAGCATGATGTACACGACAATTGAGGTTGAAATGGAAGTCACCCCCTTCTTGAAAACCATCAGGTAGCTATGCACAACCTGACGGAGCGCCCACTCACGGACCATGCATAGTGGGCATACGCGCGATGTACGATGAAGACAGAGGGAGGGTTTAGGAGATCGCGAGTCGTTCGACCTGGAAACACCAGAGAGCGTGGGGGTACGTTTCCACAGTGAATATGTTTCTGACCCTGTCTCTCCCTCGTGGCTGATCGTTCGTGATCAGTCGCTGGTGAGAGTCGGTTGTCGAAACAGATGTGGGTGGTAGATACTCGCCGGCTCTAGCCGGCATCTTCCCGATATCGTTGTGTCGGACAACAGGCCGTTTCGCAGCACACCTAACCCATTGACCAACCAAGGTTCTTACTATGAGCATCCACCGAACTAGTTCTTCGTATCCCCTCAAGGTATCGTCTCTCTTCTTTTGACTACACTCGTTTCCGGTACAAGAACGATTATGCGATATTATCCTTCCCTCTGACTCTCAACACACTCGCCTATCTGCACGATAACAAAGGGACTCTTTGAAAGCAAGGCGAATCTCTCTAGCGAAAAAGCGAGGTCGGCATCTGCTCATCGATGGACTCCATCAAGGTAGCCATTCGTCGTTCGACATCGGCCTCTCCTTGTGCTCGTTTCTTCTCCGACTCAAACAGTTGATGGGCAAGGTTGATGGCGGTCAGCACCGCTAACTTTGACGGGGTCGTCGTTTTCATTCCTTCGGCCAGATGTTTCATCCGATCGTCGACAAAATGGGCCAGCCGCCGAATATAGACGTCATCACCGTCTCCCGTGACTGCGTACCGTTGACCATAAATCTCGACATCAATGGTCTTAGTCAATGGCCACCTCCTTGGGATCCTCGATGCATTCGAGCAGTTCGATCTCGCTCATGACTTTTTCTATGCGTGTCCTGATATCGACCCGCTCCTTCTCCCATTGGCGATTCATGTCGTCCTGTGCTACCAATCGCTGGCGGGCGGTCTTGACCTCTTCTTCCAACGCCGCATTCTTCCGTTTGAGCTCTTGAACCAGCTGCACCAGATCACGGATTCGGGTTTCAAGCGCATCAAGTCGATCCAACGCCATGACAGCTCCTCTTGGTTTGGCCTCTAGGAATAGTGGTGCACTATAAAAACTTCACAACATCTTGTCAAGAAACGGACTTTTGGATTCCGGCCAGACGACGATATTCTCTGTAGCTTCGCAACACCCGTTTCACGTAATGCCTAGTCTCTTGATAGTGGATGAGCTCAACAAACTCGTCTTCGCTCCGCCCACGATACGTGGCTGCCCAATTCTTGACCACGATTGGGCCCGCGTTGTACGCAGCGATCGTCTGCACTAGATTGCCGGAAAACTGCGCAAGGAGTTGTTCCACGTACCGGACGCCGATGCGAATGTTCATCTCTTGATCAAAGAGATCTTCCCGGGAGAGCGGGGGAAGCCGATGTTGTTGAGCCACGGCATTGGCGGTGGCAGGCATCACCTGCATGAGTCCAATCGCCCCAACCCGAGAAACGGCTTTCCAATCGTACTGACTTTCCTCCCGAATAATTGCCGCCACGAGGAATGGATCCACGCCGTTGACCGCTGACATTTTAATGGTTGGAATCAATCCGGTTGGATAGGCGACTTGCCAAAGGCCATCGGCGATCTCTCCACCGGTCCGCTCCAGCTTCTCCCGAAATCGAGATCGCACGAGACGCAAGGCGTGATGGTACGCACCGACTTCGTTCAACATGATCGATAGCGCCGCCAACGCTTCAGGGTCGCGACCATACTGATCTGTCAAGGCCGCAAGTTCTCTGACGGCATCCTGCTCAAGGCCAAGCGCTCGTAGCTCGACCGCACGCCGATAGGCTGACTGCTGCTCGATATGCGCCCGATTCTTTGCATGATTGTCCTGCGTCGAAGCTCCGGTCGGCTCAGCAACCGGCTGAGCCACGCTGGTGGAAACGGTGGGATGCTCCTGCTGAGTCCGACGCTCGCTCGGTGCGTCGCCCAGGTCCCCTGCCAGCTGGCAATAATAGGTATAGGGAAACTGTTGGCAAAGCCGCACAAACGCCCCACCGGACTTCGCAGCTTCGACGTGACTGTAGGAACGGGCAATCCAGTAGAGCGCTTGCGGCTCAAGTTCGCTCTCCCTCTGGTCGACGATCTGCTGCCACGCGCGAATCGCCTCTTGATAGCGAGCCGTTCGGTAGAATACCCACCCTTCTCGCCACCGCGCCTCTGCGCGTTGGGACGCCGGCTCTCCCGATTTTGCCGCGCGTCGATACTTCGTGATCGCTTCGTCGAACCGTGATTGATCCTCAAGCCAAATCCCACCGAATATATTGATTTGCCCTTTTTGTTCTGGGCTTAACCGTCGCTTGGAGAGTGTCCGACAGAGCTCTAAAAGTTTGTCTCCGAGCCCTTGCCTGAGATAGACCCTCGCCAGCCAAACAGTGGCTTCGTCAGCCCGAGGTCCTTGTCCTACCGCGAGTTCGTGGAAGGTGTCGCGTGCTTGGTCGTAGAGTTTGAGGCGAACGTGTGCCACACCCAGTTTCAGTTTGGCCTCTCTGCGATGCGGAGAAGAGGGATCTCGCGTCAAGAACTTCTTCAACTCTTCAATCGCCTCGACGTGAAGCGATTGTCCGAGAAAGGCCTGGGCCCTGGCATAATGCTCATCCGGTGACGGCGCCCAGGGCTCACCTCCGATATTGCTCGCGAGCAACGCCTCGGCTTCCTTGGCCTCCTTTGTATGCGGAAACTTCGCCCAGAGCTGCTTAAGCGTTTCTCTGGCGTCGTTCAATTGACTTTCACGGAGTTGGCAAGAAGCCAACCGGAACCGAGCTTGCGCAACTTGCCGCTCCTTATCGTCGAGGTCGACGGTCTTGACCAGCCAAGAAATGGCTTCGGGGCATCTGGAGGCCTGATACCAAGCTTCCCCCACACGAAGTGTTGCTTGATTGAGTAAGTTGGAATCAGGAATGGCCTGAAGCACGCCTTCAAACGTGGCTGCCGCTTCCTTGGGATCACCCAAATGCAGCAAGGCCTCTCCGATCCAGAATCGGAGATAGTCGTCGAGCGCGGGAAAGTCCCGTTGAGCAGCTCGAAGGTAGACGATCGCTTCCGCCGGATTCTGATCGATCAAAGTCACACCGGACAGTAGCCCCGCTCGTTTCGCCGACAATGAATCCGGAAACTTTTCCATCACCCTTCGGAGACGCTCAAGCTTCAGCGCCGCAACGTGGTCTCTCGTCAGACTGTTACTCAGTCGTTCTTTTGAGAAGGCCGCAGCGGCAAAACACTCTTCCGCTGAGGCACAACCATCGGCAGTTGACTGTTGAGGCGTTGCCACCTGCCCCGTATAGACATCACGAGAGAACATGCCTCCAAACGCGGAGACCGTCCCGGACGCGAACGCCAGAGTACAACCGATGATGAGGCGATACTTGATAAAGATTTTCACGAGAGCCTGCTAACCTTCATTCACCTTCATTATATACGGGGCCGTCTGCAATGGAAGAAGTTTCGGACCTCACGATCAGGATGGCGCCATAGGCGGAAGAGCGTCCGCTATGATAGGCTCGCGTTTCCCGAATACAATACTCCGATTTTACCAATGTCACCTCCGACTACACAGGCACCCCTTCTGGCCTTTACCGAATCTCAGATGGTGAAGTTTGTCCGCGCCCAGCGCTGGCCGGACTATCGCGCAACACAAATCATGCGCTGGCTGTACCAGCGGCGAGTGCGGACCATCACCGACATGACGGATCTTCCGTTGCACACTCGTGTCCTGTTAGCTCAGTCCACCAGCGTTGGTCGTTCGCACAATCCAACCGTCATATCGTCTCAGGATGGAACGCGCAAATTGTTGTTCAACCTCGATGACGGAATGACGATTGAGTCCGTGCTGATCCCGGACGACGAACGACTGACGCTCTGCGTGTCGACACAAGTCGGATGTCAGTTGGATTGCAGCTTTTGCCTGACTGGAAGAATGGGGCTCAAACGAAACCTCAAGCTCCATGAAATCATCGATCAAGTCCTGACCGCGCAAGATCTGCTGAAGGCCGACGAACGCATGACCAACCTCGTGTTTATGGGGATGGGAGAACCTCTGGCCAATCTGGACATGTTGAAGGCCGCGGTGGTCGGCCTGACCAATAAGCCGTGGGGTCTGGGATGGTCGCGTCGACGCATTACGGTGTCGACGGCAGGACTGGCATCCCGCCTACGTGAAGTCGCCGGCCTTGGCGTGAATCTCGCCGTCTCCCTCAATGCGACCACCGAAGAACAACGGCGCGAGTTGATGCCTGCCGCAAGCGAACTGGCTACTTTGAAAACGCTCCTTGCCGCCTGTCGCCGGTATCCGCTCGCTTCTCATCAACGATTGACGTTCGAGTATGTCCTGCTGGCCGGCGTAAACGATCAGCCGAGTCATGCCCGGCGGCTGGTGCAGTTGCTGAAAGGCATACGATGCATGGTCAATTTGATCCCGTTCAACGAATTTCCAGGCAGTCGTTTTCGTCGCCCATCGGAACAGAGCGTCCTTCAGTTCCAATCCATCCTGCGCGACGCCGGTCTGGATGCGTTCGTGAGAAAGAGCCGCGGGCGGGACGTGCTGGGTGCCTGCGGCCAACTGGGGAACCTCATAGCTGGCCCCCTTCTCCAACCTTGACACCCGTTGAAACTCGTTGCTAGCATGGTAAATTCTCACAGTATGATCAACTCAACTTCTCACGTGCCTTGGTATAGCTGTCTCATAGGCGCGCTTTTCCTTTCAAGCCTTTCCACGTTCTCTTTCGGTGCGGAACCGAGCGAATACATCCTCTCCAACGGCATGAAGGTGCTGCTCGTTGAGGTCCCTAAAGCCCCGGTGGCGACGGTGCAGGTGTGGTACAAAGTCGGGTCTCGAAACGAAGTGATGGGTCGCGCCGGACTCTCCCATATGCTTGAACACATGATGTTCAAAGGCACGACGAAATACCCCAAAGGTTCATTTTCCCGGATCGTTCGGAAGAATGGCGGGATCGATAACGCCTTTACTGGGCAGGACTTCACGGCCTATTTTGAGAACGTCGCAGCCGATCGTGTCCCGCTAGCGTTGGAACTGGAAGCCGACCGTATGCAGGGTTTGACTCTCGATAATACCGAATTCCAGACCGAACGCGAGGTCGTGAAAGAAGAACGCCGGCTACGATCCGAAGACGATCCTCAAGGTGCATTGGTTGAAGCGTTGTTTGCACAAGCCTACATGAGTCATCCCTACCATTGGCCGGTTATCGGTTGGTTCGCCGATCTGGATGCGATGACTCTCGAGGACTTGCAACGACACTACGACACATTTTACTCGCCCAATAACGCGACACTGGTCGTCGTGGGCGATATCAAAGCCGACGCGTTACTTCCCACGATCAAACGCCTGTTTGAGCCGATACCGAGGGGACCATCACCTAAGCAGTCTTTGCCAACGGAACCAGAACAACGAGGCGAGCGTCGATTTCTGCTGAAGCGCGAGGCACAGGTGCCGTTTGTCATGATGGGGTTTCGCGTGCCCAACTATTCGAGTGACGATTCGTACGCGCTCGACGTGCTCGAGTCGATCCTTTCTCGCGGGAAAAGCTCCAGGTTGTACCAGAGCCTGGTGTATGAGCAGAAAAATTCGTTGTCCGTCGGGGCCGAGTACAGCTTGATCCAGACAGATCCAGGCCTGTTCTATTTCTACTCCTTGGTGAATCCCAGCGCAAAGGTCGAGACCGTGGAGGCTGCCCTGCAGCGTGAGATTACCCGGCTTCAAAGCGAGCCGCCCTCCGATCAGGAACTCCAGAGGGCCAAGAACCAAATCGAGGCCGCGCGAACCTTCGAGCAGGATTCAAACTTTCGCCGCGCCATGTTGCTGGGACAGGCAGAAATGGTGGGCGCCGGATGGCGGCGGGTCGATCAATTCGTCGAGCGCATTCGGGCCGTCACCGCAAGAGACATTCAGCGCGTCGCCAGACAATATCTGACCGAGGACAACCGTACCCTTGGCATCCTGATTCCTTTGCCGCCCAAACCTTCCGAAGCCTCACATCCCACGACGATACGAGAAGGAAGATCTTAGGTGACCATGAGGTATGAGCGACACAGCGTGAGGCACCGCTGTTTCAATTCACCATCCGTTCAACATCGGCTTGGGATTGGCTTGTGTGGGTGGCTCCTGTGCGCAGGTTTACTGTTGGCGGTGACGGCGACGGGACTGGCGGCAGAAATTTCCCCGACGAGATTTTCGACTCCCAATGGCATGACTGTGCTGGTATTGGAACAACATTTCCTTCCCATCGTTGAAATCCATGCTCTCATTAAGGCCGGTTCGGCACAAGACCCCGCGGAAAAAGCAGGCCTGGCAAACTTAGTCGCCAGTCTTTTGGACGAAGGCACATCGACGAGAACGTCTAAGCAGTTGGCTGAACAGATCGACTTCGTCGGCGGTTCATTGGGAGCCCATGCAAGCGAAGATTTCAGCAGCGCCACCGTGCGGATTCTTGGGAAAGATATCGAGCTCGGGTTTATGCTCCTTGCAGACATTCTTCAGCGCCCAATTTTCCCCAAACAGGAATTTGAACGGGTTCGTTCACTGATCCTCGGAGAACTATCCAGCGACAACGACGATCCTGGTCACGTCGCCATGAAGGCGTTCAACCAGCTGGTCTTCCAGAATCATCCCTATCGCTGGCCGGTGAATGGAACCGAGGAGTCGCTTAAAAAGATTACCTTATCGGACGTGCAGAACTTCTACGCCAAGGAGTATCTCCCCAATCAGGTCATTCTCACGATCGTCGGCGACGTAACAGTGGAACAGGCGACGGCACTGGTTCAGGAGCATTTCGGGTCCTGGAAGAAAGGTTCTGCACAACCTAGGCCCGTTAAGAAACCGGCCGCGATCGATAAAAAGGTGGTACAGCTCATCGAGAAGGATCTCACGCAATCAACCATTATGATCGGCCATCCTGGAATCAGTCGAACGAACCCGGATTTTTACGCCGTGACCGTCATGAACCATATCTTGGGTGCCGGGGGATTCTCATCGCGTCTGATGGATTCGATTCGAGACAAGCAGGGGCTCGCCTACGGCATCACAAGCCATTATGACACCCGAGCGATGCCCGGCTCTTTTTGGATTAATCTCCAGACTCGAACCGAAACGACCAACCAGGCCATCAGCAGCGTGTTGTCCGAGATGAAGACTATTCGAGAGGCTCCGGTCACCGACCAGGAATTAGCCGAAGCCAAAGCATTCCTCATGGGCAACTTCCCGCTTCGACTGGATTCCACGGCAAAGATGGCCCAGGTCTTAGCCCAAGTGGAGTTCTATGGGTTAGGGTTCGACTACTTCAGTCAGTATACAAAGTGGATTGAACGGGTGACAAAAGAAGATGTACTGCGCGTCGCAAAGCAGTATCTCGATCCTCAGCATTACGCGCTGGTTGTGGTCGGCAATATCGCGAAGGCGAAAGTTCGTCATTAGGCAGATACGCATGCACATTCAACAGGTATCCATTCTCCAACAGAAGCTCGCTCGACTCCGATCCCTCCTGTGCGAAATGGGTTCGGTAGTGGTGGCCTATTCAGGGGGAATCGACAGCACGTTTGTTCTCAAAGTTGCCCACGATCAACTCCGGGAGAAGGCGGTTGGGATCACGGCCGTCTCACCGACATTCCCGTCGATAGAGCTGGAAACCGCTGAGCGGGTGGCTCGGGAGATCGGTGCGCGCCATGAAATCGCGAAGACGGATCAGCTCGCCATTGACGACTTTGTGAAGAACGACGCGAACCGTTGTTTCCACTGTAAGACTGATTTGTACCAACTTCTCGGAGACCTACGGGAATCACGCGCGGCGGCATATGTCGTAGATGGAACCAACCTTGATGATCTCGGTGACGACCGCCCCGGGATCAAAGCCGCGCGCGAGTGGGGAGTTCGCAGCCCCCTCGTCGAAGCTGAGCTTTCGAAATCTGATATCCGCACCCTTGCCAAGGAGCTAGGGCTTTCGAACTGGGACAAGCCCGCCGCGGCCTGTCTTTCATCACGAATCCCACGTGGAAATATGATCACAATGGAAAAGTTGCATCGCGTTGAAGATGCGGAAGCTGTGCTGCATCGAGAAGGATTTCGTCATTTCAGGGTCAGAAACCACGGTGATGTTGCGAGGATTGAAGTCGCCAAAGAAGAACTGCCGAGGCTCATCGAATCAGATCGATGTACCAGAATCAGCGCAAACCTGAAGGAACTGGGGTTTCAATTCGTAACCGTGGATTTAGAAGGGTATCGACCTGGTGGAGTCAGCTTAGGCTGACGCCACCCTTAAACCATGAGACACTATCGTTGGTAGGACTTAGAAAGCGCTTCCAGCGCTTCGTCTGCGAACTTTCGCTGATCGGCTTCCGTCAAACTCCGCTGCACGACCTTCTCCGCCACCATCAGCGCCAACTCCGTCGTCTGAGCCCGGATGTCCTGCACGGCCTTACGGCGTTCTTGTTCGATCTCACGCGTCGCATCGCCTTTGATTCGTTCAGCCTCTGTGGTCAATCGCTGTTCGTTTTCATCAAGAAGCCGTTGCGCGCGTTCTTTTGCAGCCGCAAGAATAGCTTCCGCTTCTTTGCCCGCCGCGCTGAGCTTGGCTTCATACTCCTTCAGCCGGCGTTCAGCCTCTGATCGATGATGCTCGGCCTGCTCAAGACTATCCTTGATTTTCTTTTCTCGTTCTTCGAGGACGCTCAAGATACCGGGGAACGCATACTTATAAAGGATAAACAGCAGAATCCCGAAGGACACGATCTCCCAGAAGATGAGAGAAGAAAAAAAGTGCGATTCAAACTGCGGCATGTGAACTCCCTAGAATAGAAGGGGTCCGACGTAACAGAGACGACGTCCCCCCTGTTGTTCCCCTTACCCCTTCCGAAAGCCCATGATGATGAAGGCAATGACCAGACCATAGAGCGCGATGGCTTCCACCAGCGCGAATCCGATCCACATGTACTTCGTGACGCGAGCCTCAGCTTCAGGCTGACGTGCCACCACTTCAATCATCTTTCCGAAGATGAACCCGATCCCGACACCGGCTCCGGCAAACCCTGCCGCAGCACATCCCATGCCGATCAACCCTGCTGCTGCTGAATCCATTATGGCTTACTCCTCTCTTGTCTAAACTCGCATGCGCTAATGCGCGTGCTCTTCATGACCATGCAAATGAAATGCATCCCCCAAATAGACGCACGTCAAAATGCTGAAAATATAGGCTTGAATGAACGCGATGCCGAATTCCAACCCATAGATCGCCACCGTAAACGCAAAAGGCAGCCATCCGATTAATAGTCCACCGCCGATCGTCAGGCTGAACAGGACGGCGAGCATCACATGGCCGGCCGTCATATTGGCAAATAACCGAACCGCCAGTGAAACAGGCCGTGCCACTTGGCTGATGATCTCGATCGGAATCATCAAGGGTATGAGCCACCCTGGTGTGCCGGGCGGGACAAGAATGCCCAGGAACTTCGCCCCATGTAACATAAACCCTAGAGCCAAACTGATCCCGTAAACCACAAAGGAAAACACCGCCGTCACGATGATTTGGCTTGTTACGGTATAACTTCCCGGGATCAGACCGATGAGATTGCTGAAGAGAATAAACAAGAACAGAGTGGCGATGAGGGGAAAGAAGCGCATCCCTTCCTTCCCCATGGTATCCAGGATCATGCTCCGGATGAAGTCGACCATCATTTCCGCCAGGCTCTGCATTTTCCCAGGGACCAGCTTGCGCGCAGATCCTGCCATCACCATAAGCACCGCTGCTACAGCGATGACAATCCACATGAAAACGACAGCCTTATTGATGGAAATGTCTATTCCACCAAGGGAAATCGGAATCCAACTTTCCAGCTCAAATTGATGAAGCGGGCTCTCTTCCACAATACTCCTGTGTTTTCTCTATCCGCAGTCGTTTATGTTTTCGGCCACCGCTGGGCCGATCGATACGCATTCCTCATCCCTGCAACGAGGCCTAACACCAAGCCTCCGATCATTCCCCATGGGGTCGAATCGAACAGGTATGTATCACAGGCCCACCCCAATCCTCCCCCGACAATCAGCGCAGCCAGCAGATCGGTTGCCATCCGAACCGCTTGACCGAGCCCCGCATATAAGGGATCTTGTGAGGGGGCCATCTGAAACCCATGGAAGGCGAGAGCACGTACACACAACTCTGCCGTTGATGGGCTCGCAATTTAAGCAAAACTCTGCTTGCAATGTCAAGCCGTTAGAGGCCTACCTCTGAGGAAATCTCTGCGGTATAGTGGGTTCGCACTTTTCACAAGGGACCTGACCGCCCATGCGGCTAACCACCTCGTCGTCTTTATCATTATCATTCTTGCATGGGCCTCCTTCGCCCCTCATTGTGACGCGCCCCTGTCCTTCGAGTCCCTTCGAGCTGTACTCGAGAATCGCCTCAGCTCGACACCCATCCTTTCTCTTTGAAAGCGGCAACGGTGGCGGGGCCATGGGACGATACTCCTACTTCGGCACCGATCCCTATCAGACCTTGACCGGCAAAGCCGATCAGTTCGTTCAACACTCGACTCTAGGCCCCACCGAATCGCGGTTAGGTCTCTATCAACGTTTGATGCATCTTGTGACCAGTCAGAGGATCGAGCGTCTTCCCGGAGCTCCACCGTTTTTTGGCGGGGCTATCGGATATTTCAGCTATGATCTCGCCCGACAATTCGAACAGCTCCCATCGCTGGCCCAGAATAGCCTGGCATGCCCGGATCTGGAGTTCGGATTTTTTGACGTCGTGGGAGCCGTCGATCATGAGCTGGGCACTTTAGTCCTGATGTTCTGCCCTCCCCTCGAGCGATTCTTGGGTGAGCCTCGCGACAAACTGTTTCGCGAGGGAACGGATCGCCTTGCCGCCTTCGAAGCTCAGTTGAGCAGATCTGTCGCGGCTGAATCTCGATCTGAAGAGCTGGAACGCCTCACCTTCACACCGGAACAATCCCGATCAAACTACATCCAGAGCGTTCGGCGTTGCCAGGAGTACATCGCGTCCGGCGACATTTACCAAGCCAACCTTTCACACCGTTTCAAAGTAAGCTGCGAGGCACTGGCTCAGGGAGAACTTCAAGCCGACTTATCCGCCTATCGACGCCTGCGGACGGTGAACCCTTCCCCTTTCTCAGGGATACTCCGGTTCGATGCAGTTCGCCTCATCAGTTCATCGCCAGAACGGCTTGTTCGCCTTGACGGTCGTCGCGCCGACACCAGACCGATCGCCGGAACCAGACCACGCGGGAACACGGTGACGACCGATCAGCAGCTTGTCACGGAACTGCACGGAAACGAAAAAGAGCGCGCCGAACACATTATGTTGGTCGACCTGGAGCGGAATGACCTCGGCCGTGTGTGTCGATATGGCAGCGTTCGCGTGGAAGAACTCATGACGTTGGAGCAATATTCCCACGTCAACCACTTGGTCTCACAGGTGTCAGGCACCTTGCGGAACCACGTCACCGGTTTTGACCTGCTAAAGGCCATGTTCCCAGGGGGAACGATTACCGGCGTCCCAAAGATTCGCTGCATGCAAATCATCGAGGAACTAGAACCAGTTCGACGCGGTCCGTACACCGGATCAATGGGCTACCTCAGCTGGAGTGGAGACCTCGATTTCAATATTGTGATCCGCACGCTCGTGATGGTGAACGGCATGGCCTCTCTTCAGGTCGGAGCCGGGATCGTGGCCGACTCCGATCCGGTGCGTGAATACGAAGAAACCATCCATAAAGCTCAGGCCTTTTTCAGCGCGTTTTCATAACGAAATGTGGATCTATCTGAATGATAAGTTCGTGCAAGAACATGATGCCGTAATTTCAGTGTTCGATCATGGATTTCTGTACGGGGATGGAGTCTATGAAACGATTCGCTCCTACGGCCCTCGCCTCTTCATGCGGGATCAGCATCTGTCACGGTTGTTTCGTTCCGCGGAAGCCATTGGGTTGACGATCCCCATTCCCCTGAAGGGATGGGCCGACATTCTCCATGAAGCCATGGCACGCAACAACGTTGAGACCGATCGACAAGATGCCTACTTGCGCATCACGGTTTCGCGAGGAGCTGGAGACATTGGTTTGAGTCCGGCGCTGTGTCCCTCGCCGACCGTTGTCGTGATGACCAAACCGCTTGTGACTCCAGCATCCGAACTGTATGAGAATGGTGTCCACATCATCGTCGCGTCGACCAAGCGGAACCTGCCGAGCGCCTTGCCGCCGCAGATGAAGTCGCTGAACTTTTTGAACAATATTCTGGCAAAACGCGAGGCCCTTGCCGCAGGTGCATTTGAGAGTATCCTGCTCAATTGGGAGCAACATTTGACCGAATGCACGATCAGCAACCTCTTCTTTGTGGCTGACGGCAGGTTACGAACTCCGTCCCTGGAATGTGGCTTGCTCGACGGCATCACCAGAAGGATCGTGATTCGGCTGGCGGGAGGACTCCACATCCGAGTCGAAGAGGGACGCTTTACCGTCGACCAGTTGTATCAGGCAGACGAATGTTTTCTCACCAACACCAGCATGGAAATCATGCCCGTATCCATGATCGATACTAAGAAGATTGCAAGAGGGAAACCAGGCCCCGTGACGCTGAAGCTCAGAGCGCAATTTCTGAAGGCCCGTGAGCGTTTTTTGGAGCCTATCCGCTCGCCATGAACTACCGATCTCCCTGTTTTTCCATCATCCTCCAGCTGTTCCTAACGGCATAAGATCTGCATTTCCTTGACAGTCTATTGCAGACTGCTATCGTTTGACCATGCTGAAGGACAGATCTCCACTCGCCTCCTCTCGTAGGTGGACCGCCCTGGTCACCCTCATACTGCTCAACAGTAGCCTGACGACCGCAGTTCCAGGTCTCCAAGCAGAGGTCTATCAATACATTGATGCAAAGGGGACCATCTCCTTAACGAACGTCCCCTCTGATGCGCGGTACCGCCGGGTTGACCTCCACCCGAACCGTCTGCACCCAGTCATTTCAGAAAAAGAATTGGAACCGATGATCAGGCGGTTTTCCCGAGAACATCAACTGCACCCCGCCTTGATCCGTGCCGTCATCAAGGCCGAGTCGGACTTTGACCCGCGCGCGGTCTCTCGGGCTGGGGCGATTGGATTGATGCAATTGATGCCGCAGACGGCAGTCCGGCTGGATGTACGAGACCTCTACAACCCTGAAGATAATATCGGAGGGGGAACCAAGTATCTGCGACAACTCCTCGATCGATTTCGAGGCAATCTACCCCTTGCTCTCGCCGCCTACAATGCCGGAGAGCACGTGGTCGATCGCTATCGAACCCTTCCACCGATCAACGAGACTCGCCAATATGTCCGCAAGGTCTTACGATACTATCGAACTTTTCTTGCGAACGACCTCGCTTCGACCGGTCACGTCATTCCGTCTTCGGAAGGCGCAGCACAGCAACTCTCTTCCGTTTCTTCGATCCCGCCTGGTCAGTAACCCGTTCGCCCAGACGGAGTCTGCTGTGCAGTTTCCACCCCGGACCTGGAGATTTTGGGGAGTCAGAGCGATAGTGGGCACCGACACTATTCTCTCGCCAGAGCGCAGCTTCCGCCACACAGTGGGCCACCTGAACCATGTTCTTGACTTCCAAATCGGTCCGCGTCGAGAAGGATTGCGAGACCATCTGTTCCCATCGGGCAAGTTGAGCGGTCGCCCGAATCAATGACTCGCGAGAACGGACAAGCCCCACCTGGCCCCACATCGTTCGACGCAACGAGCTTCGTAACTTTTCAGCGTCTTCTAATCGACCGGCTCCACTGGACCTGAGCCGCTCACCGTGAAGAGTCACGTCCGGCGTCGAACAGCGTGCTGCCCAGGCTATCGCAGCAGCACCGGCCCGCATCCCAAACACCAATCCCTCCAACAGAGAGTTGCTGGCCAAGCGATTGGCGCCATGCACACCGCTGCACGCAACCTCTCCAGCCGCAAAAAGACCCGGCAGAGTCGTGGCCCCATTGATGTCGGTCGCAACTCCACCCATCATGTAGTGCGCGCTTGGTGAGACTGGAATCCACTCCTCAGTGATATCGATATCGTGACGTAAGCAAGTCGCATAGATAGTGGGAAACCGTCGCTTCACGAAATTCGACCCTAGATGCGTCACATCAAGATAGACGTGTCGTGCCCGCGTCGCCGCCATCTCCGTCCAAATGGCGCGCGCCACGATATCTCTCGGGGCCAGGACGCCGAGGGGATGATAGCGTGGCATGAACGCTTCGCCCTTATTGTTGCGTAGTTGCCCTCCCTCTCCTCGCATCGCCTCGGACAACAAGAACGGAGGGCTCGACGGCAGATACAATGCCGTCGGGTGAAACTGGACGAATTCCATATCCTGGAGCTCTGCTCCCGCGCGAAACGCCATGGCCATTCCGTCGCCGGTCGCATTGGGCGGATTCGTGGTGCGAGCAAAAATTTGACCGGCTCCACCAGTTGAAAGGAGAACGGCCTTCGCGGGAATAATGAACTGTTCTCCTGAATATTCATCCAGCACCACCGCTCCGCAGCACCGACCTGCTTCCACCACAAGATCGACGGTGAAATGATAATCCAAGCGGACAATCTGCTTCTGTCGAACGACCTGCGTCAGTAAGGCACGCACCATTTCGTTTCCCGTGGCATCGCCTCGAGCGCGCAGTATTCGGCTCCGGCTGTGTGCGGCTTCCCGCGCAAAGGCAAACTTGCCTCCGGTCTTGTCGAACTTGGCTCCCCACCGGATGAGTTCTTGAATCCGATTCGGCCCTTCTTCAACCAAAACACGCACCGCGTCACGACGACACAGTCCGTGTCCAGCTTTCACCGTATCCGTCAGGTGGATCGCAACATCGTCTTCTTCGCTCATCGCCACGGCAACCCCACCTTGTGCAAAAATGGAGTTGCTCTGTAGGGGGTGACCTTTCGTGAGAACGATCACTCGACCGATGCGGCAAAGTTGCAATGCGGCGCGGAGCCCGGCGACTCCACTCCCGATCACGAGAAAATCTGCCTCCGGAACAGTTTGAGACATCGCTATTGTAGCGGCGTTTGCGGTGGAGGAGTCTCGGAGAGCAACTGCTTTGTCTTCATTCCAAACGGCAAGTCACCCTGGACTCCTCGCAGAAGGATCGAAGGTGCCCCAGCCCATTGCAACCGCGCGTGGCCACGCTGCCGCATACCAGCATCATTGGCATCCTTCTTCCAGTTCCCTTGCCAATTGACGAACACGTCGATGTCGTCCTTTTCGATCACGACTCGCTCGATCTTGAACTCAAGAGTGATGGCATGAAACGTTTCAAAATCCATCTCAGCCTGTCGTTGAAGTTCCGCCATCTGATCCTGCGGTAACAGCAGAGAATGGAATGCGGATCGATCTTTTCGTTGATACGCGCTCCGCAAGGATTCCAACGCCTGATCAAGGCGAAGAAGACGATCGTGCTCCTCGGGGTATTGGATCGTCTTGGAAGGACACCCGGTCATCACTACGGTAACCAACAGGAGCCACCCGATGAACGAAACCGTCGAAAGGCAGTATTTGTGAATATCCATGGAGCGTCAGTATACCATACGGAAAAAAGCGCTGTGATCTTGCATTTTCGACGGAAAGCTTTTAGACTCTGCCCCCTTAGGAGATACCAAGCATGTCAAGCGTTCTGAAGAAGCGCCGAAAGAAAATGCGCAAGCATAAATACAAGAAGCTGCGCCAGCGACAGAAGTTTCTTCGCCGAAAAAGCTAAACTCAGCCTGCGTGGCGAGAGGAGGGGATCGTGGCCGAGGGCAAGAAAGTCCGCATCCGCGTACGGACGGTCAATTGCACCTATGTCGGAGACTTCCTGGTCCCCCCGATGCGGAATCGTGTCTCCGACGCCATCAACGAAGAAGCACGCCTCTTTATCAGTCTGACCGACGTCCTCATTGACGACAAAGATCGGTCGGATTTCGTCGCAATCAATAAGAACTTGATCGAGTCGATTGCTCAACTCTAACCCCTTCCTCCCGCCTCCCGTCAATCGAGTATCTCCAAATAGTATCGTGAATCGGCACAATTCGTGGTCGATAGGACCGCCTGAGCACGCATGTTGATCTGCAAACGATTCCTTCCATATGTACGGCCGTACCTGGGACGCCTGATACTGGCCGGCCTCCTGGTGTCGGGAGTGGCGGCCATCAATCTTGCATTGGTCAGACTGGCCGGCACCCTCTGGGATATTGTGACCGTCCAGCATGACGCCGACAAAATGACGCAGTTGATCGGCGTGTTCTTGGGACTAGTCATTCTCCAGGGACTATGCTCCATGGGCCATAGTTATCTGACAGCCTGGGTTTCTCAGAACGTCATCACCGATTTCCGCAAACATCTCTTCGCCCACCTGCAAACCTTGACGGTGAGTTTTTTTTCTCGCCGGCGCACGGGCGAATTGTTGTCCCGATTGATGTCCGATGTGACGGTCATTCAGTCCCTGGTCACAGAAACCCCCATTGACGCAGTGAAACAACTGGTGACCTTCGTGGGAGGCATTACGTTCCTGCTCCTCATGAATTGGCAACTCTGTCTCCTTATCCTGATTCTGCTTCCATTACTCGTTGTGGTCTCAAAGCTGTTTGGACGTAGGTTGAAATCCCTTTCCACATCGATTCAAGACCATACCGCCACGCTGAGCACTTTGGCCGAAGAAGTGATTTCCGGCATCCGCATCGTCAAGTCGTTCGTGCAAGCGCAGCGAGAAACAGATCGCTTCGCCGATCAGGTCGATCAGACGCTTCATCTCACACTCAGCCGAGCGGGCATCATGGCCGTTTTCATTCCGGTGATCAGCCTCATGACCTTTTCGTCGGCGACCGCCGTATTGTGGTACGGAGGCCGGCAGGTTATCGACGGGACCGTGACGCCGGGCGATCTGTTCGCGTTCGTCTTGTTCGCGGGCATTCTGATCGGGCCCTTCAGCGCAGCCGCGCGCGTCTTTACGCAGATCAAAGAGGCCCAAGGAGCTACGCAACGTGTCTTCGAGATACTGGATGCGCAGCCGGACATTGACGATCGAGCAGGCGCGCAGACACTCGTCACAGTCGAGGGCCATGTGCGGATGGAGAACGTCACGTTTGGCTATGATCCTCGCCGTTCGGTATTGTCCAATCTCTCCTTTGAAGCCAAGCCCGGCGAACTCGTTGCGTTGGTCGGACCAACCGGTGCCGGCAAAACTACGGTGATCAATCTCTTACACCGGTTTTATGATCCAACAGAGGGGCGTCTCACCATTGACGGAAGAGACCTCCGAGACGTGATGCTTGAGAGTTGGTATCGACAGATCGCGCTGGTCCCGCAGGAAACTATCCTGTTCGGAGGCACGATCCTCGACAATATTCGTTACGGGAAGATGGACGCAGACGAAACGACTGTATGGAAAGCCAGCAAAGCCGCTCATGCGCACGACTTCATCACAACCTTACCGGACGGGTATCAAACCGTGGTCGGTGAAAAAGGAGTCAACTTGTCCGGTGGACAGCGTCAACGAATCGCGATCGCTCGAGCGATCCTGAAAGATCCTCGCATTCTCTTACTCGACGAGGCGACATCCTCGCTCGACACCGATTCAGAGCGCCTGGTCCAAGAAGCACTCCAACGCCTCATGGAAGGACGCACCACCTTCGTGGTCGCCCACCGGCTGTCGACGATTCAGCGTGCCGACCGCATTTTGGTTCTCGACAAAGGAAAGCTCGTTGAGGAAGGCACCCATGCACAACTGCTGGAACATCAGGGGCTGTACCACTATCTTTATACCATCCGCCTGAACGAACCGACTGCCTAAACGCTTTGCGGATTTCTAAGATCTTGAGTCTTCATCCCGTTCGCTGACCAACTCATTTCCTCGGCTCAACGCGCACGATTCAAGCGGAACATCTCCGTAACGAGCCTGTAACACAGAGGGTCTATGATTCCCCACACGGATGGAATTAAACGTGGGGGAGAGTCTCATGACTTCACAACGGCCCAAGAAAATCCTCATCGTGGAAGATGAACGAGAGATCGCCCAGTTGATCAAGCTCTACCTCGAGAAGGAAGGATATCATCCGTGCATCGCGGACACCGGTCATGAAGCACAAAAGCTCGCGGCATCAGAACGCCCCGATCTCGTAGTTCTGGATCTCATGCTGCCGCAGATGGATGGGTTGGAAGTGTGTAAGACCTTGCGGCGCAAGCCAGAGACCGCACTTCTTCCCATCATCATGCTGACAGCAAAAAATGACGAGTCCGATACCGTCGTCGGGCTTGAACTCGGCGCCGATGATTATATGACGAAGCCTTTCAGCCCCAAGACGTTGGTAGCCCGGATAAAGGCTCTCCTTCGTCGCGTGGATCGAGTAGCCGATCATCAACCCACATCCTTGGCCTATGGTCCGCTTCAAATGGATCTGACCAGACACGAAGTCACGGCCAAAGGGCAGGAAGTGCCTCTCACAGCCAAAGAGTTTGGACTGCTCAAGCATCTGTTGCGTCATCCTGGGCGAGTGCTGACGCGAGAGGTGCTTCTCAATGAGGTGTGGGGTTACGATTATTATGGGACGACGCGAACCGTCGATGTCCATGTCCGGCGCTTGAAAGTGAAGATTCCATTCCTCAATGAGACCATCACATCCATCAAATCTCTCGGATACAAGCTCTTGGATCAGCCTCAGACGCACTAACTTTCCCTGCCTTTTCAGATGACAACCACATCGCGCCCCAGTCGCTGCCTCTCCAACTTGTCCTCGTTTCTCTGGTCATTCAACTGGCAACGATGTTACGTAAGACTCCGCCTCCTGATCAGCTGCTCGCAGCCACCCTTGAATTTGCTCACCAATCTCATCGCGTACTCGCCGAAAGACCCGCAAACGTTCCGGAACGGAGCCTTGTGCATGAACAGGGTCATCAAAACCCCAGTGTATCCTGACGTCTCCCCTTGGCTCCGTTGGGCAAGATGCCTGAGCGTGATCACACACCGTAATGACATAGTGGAGCCGTCGCCCCTGTAGTTCTGCAACGTGCTTCGACCGGTGACGAGAGATATCGATTCCCACTTCCTCCATCACCGCAATGGCTTGCGGGTTCACCCCGACCGGATTGGTCCCTGCGCTCAGAACGTCGAATCGACCTCCAGCCAAGCGACGGAGCCATCCCTCCGCCATCTGACTGCGGCAGGAGTTTCCCGTGCACAAGAAGAGAACGGTGGGTCTCATGCCGTCTGCTCCACTGGAAACCAGGTGCGTGTGCGATTACAGAAGGCACAGACGGAGAGCATGACAGGCACCTCCACGAGCACTCCCACCACAGTGGCTAACGCAGCACCCGACTCTGGTCCAAACAAGACAATGGCAGTCGCGACCGCCAACTCGAAAAAGTTACTCGCACCGATCAGTGCCCCCGGAGCTGCGACCGAATGTGGCACCTTGAGCCACTTCATCAAGGCATAGGCCAATGAGGCATTGAAATAGACCTGGATCAGAATGGGGACGGCTATGAGCGCCACATGCCACGTCTTTCCAGTGATATTGTCGGCTTGAAACGCAAAGAGCAAGACCAGCATGGCGAGCAACGCGAGGATAGTGATGGGGGCAAACCTCGGAAGTAACAGGTCTTCGAACCAGGCTTGGCCCCGTTGTGCGATGAACCAGTGCCGCAGCATCACGCCGAGCACGAGCGGAATGACAATAAATGCGACGACTGAATAGAACAGGACCGGAAGCGGAACCGTCAAAGCTGAGGCACCGGTGACCAGAAACCCGACGATGGGAGCAAAGAGCGCCAGCATAATGAGATCATTCACAGAAACTTGCACCAGTGTGTACGCAGGATCTCCGTCCGTCAAATAGCTCCAGACGAACACCATGGCGGTACAGGGTGCCGCAGCCAAAATAATCGTTCCGGCTATATATTGATCCGCCTCGCTCGGAGCAATCCAGGCGGAGAACACGAGCCGGAAAAATACCCAGGCGAAGAACGCCATTGAAAACGGCTTGACGACCCAATTCACGAAGAGGGTCACCAGCAATCCCGTCGGCCTCTTCCCCACATTGCAGATGGAGGCCACGTCAATCTTCATCATCATGGGGATGATCATGAGCCAGATGAGAAAAGTAATGGGGGCATTCACGTGGCTGCCTTCCCCGAATTCCCAACTGCGCAGCCATTGGGCAACGCCGGGGGCCGCTTGCCCCAGCAGCACCCCCACTATCATGCAGAGAGCTACCCATATCGTGAGATATCGCTCGAACAGATTCAGCCGCTTTTCGAGAGACTGAGTCGGTGAACTTGATGTCATGGCAATGTCCATACCCAATTCCCCCTTTGACTCAACAAATGACAACGAAGCGACAATGATAGTCCATCAACATTTCTTGATACTTCGAATAAAAAAATAGCGCTAGGCACAGGGAGCGGCCGGTTTCGAGTATACGAACCGAGATTCCTTAAGCCAGGCGACGAGATCCTCCAGTTCTTGAATCGCATCCTGACTGATCGAATAATAGATCCATCGCCCTTCCGGGCGATCGATGACCAGCCCTGCGTCCTTCAACACACGAAGATGAAAAGAGAGTCGCGACTGGCCTGTGTTGAACGCTTCTGTAAGCTCACATACACATTGCTCGCCGTCGCGAAGTTGTTCCAAAATTCGTACTCGCGTCTCGTCCGAGAGCGCATGAAAGAGACATGCTGCCTTCTCCCTTGTTTTCGTCCTGGTCTCCACCATGGCTCCTTTATACATCAAACATTATTGATTAATCAACCTCCGCACTGCCTATGCAAGACCGAGTCGAAAATTTTACAAGGACGTAAGCATTCCGTAACCATTCGACCCCACGAATCCTATACTACTGATCGCAAGACAAGAGACCAGTGATGTGTCCCTCATCCGAAATACAGTGTCAGTCGCGTGCATCGAACGATAAACCGCGCACACTCCTGGCGGTGCAACCTATGACCGAGCGTTTGCGAAAGGAACTCAACCAGCAACGTGCCTCATTACCGGCCGATTGGGACCTCACGCCTTCACAGCCACCCGAGCGAGCACTATATGCTGACCCTGCTGATCAAGCAGCGCGCGAGTTAGAACAGGATCTGGCCATTCATGAACCGCCGTCGCTGCCGACACAAGGCCTTGGCAGGATGAGGTAGCGAGGTAGCCGAGCTTGCATCTCGTCCTCCTTGCATGGATGGCCTTTGGAGCTTTATTCCAAGGATCTTTCACCTTTGTGGTAATTTCAGCTCCCAATCTTGCCACCGTCATCTTTTGTTACGACGATTAGGGCCGAGCGCGGGCGACCACCGCTCGGACCATCCGGCCAGGAGCTGAACTGCTTTGGGTTATTCGGATCACCCGGCTGATCATCCGGCCGCTCGCCAGGATGTTGAATCCCGACGAACATGGTGCGCCGATCCGGCGTCATGAAGACACCGGTAATTTCGCACTGATTCGGGCCCACGAGAAAGCGCCGAGTCTCTCTGGTTTCCGGATGGGCTGCCAACATCTGATTGTTTCCGAACCCGACGTACGCCCCTGCATTGATTGTCGAGGTCGAGACATCGGTCTGAATCCAGATCAGGCCACTTCGGTCCACGTAGATGCCGTCCGGCGACCCATACGTGTCGCCGACGATCGTCGCGCCATGAGCCGGATTCGTCGGATCGCCGCAGAGGGCAAAGATATCCCAATCAAAGGTCAGTTCCGTCCAGTCCTGCCGATAGTACCAGCGGATGATGTGTCCGTAGTTGTTGACTGCGCGAGGATTCGGCGCGTCTATCGGAGGCCGCGCGGACCCAGCACTGGTGGTCCCATCGGGGTGGTTTACCGACGGCGGAGTCGTTCCGCGCCGACTGTTGTTGGTCAACGTCGCGATGGCAGTCAGGTCTTTGGGAAAGGTTTCGATCCATTCAGGACGATCCATCATGGTCGCTCCAACCGCATCCACAGCGCCACGCGTGTTGATGAGGATATCGTTGAGCGACCACCCCGCCAAACGGGGATTGTCCGGCGTCAGAGGCAGCCATTCACCGGTCCCATCCGTATGGAACTTCGCGGCATAGAGAACGCCGTCATCAAGGGGATTGATGCCCTGCTGACGGGCCTGACGCCAAGGCAAATTGGAGACATAGCGATACATATACTCGTTTCGCTCGTCGTCACCCATATAGACCACGACGCGGCCGTTCCGCGCTTCCTGCACCCAGGCGCCCTCGTGTTTGAGACGGCCGAGAGCCGTCCGCTTCACCGGCGTGGAGTGCGAACGAAAGGGATCGATTTCTACCACCCAGCCGAACCGATTCGGTTCGTTCGGTTCCTCATCTACGCGAAATCGCTTGTCGGTCGTGTGCCACAAATACCCGAACCCTGCCGCCGTAATGCCATAGCGTTTTTCCAGCGCCGTCTGCGGACCGTCTTTCCGGAAATAGCCGTTAAAATTCTCCTCGCAGGCAAGGTAGGTACCCCAAGGCGTAAAACCCATCGCACAATTGTTGAGCGTACCCAGCACGCGACGCCCAGTTGGATCTTCACTCGTGACCAATCGAGGATCCCCCGCAGCCGGCCCACCGATCTCGATTGGAGTCATACCCGTGATACGGCGAGCGAACCGAGACGGTCTCACCACATCCCACTTACCCTTGCCTCGATGTCCTCGCAGGTCAAAGTGGAATCCGTTCCGTCTGGCTACTTCGATGATCGATACACCATGAGCATTCAACGATTTCTTGGTCTTCTCCGGCGTCCAGTTGCTCACCCCGTCCGGGAACAGCAACCCATCGTCGGTATATTCGTTGTTTTGGACGATCAATCCTCGCCGTGATCCGGAGATCGGAAAATAGACGACCCCGTCGTTGTGCATGCCCCACTGGCGAGCCTGCTCATCGGCGGTGTTGCTTGCATCCGGTTTGAATGTGGGACCGCTGGAGACTGGATCGCCCCAGGCGATCAGCACTTCAGCCGAATACCCTTTCGGCACGACAATCTCGTCGGCAGAGGAGACCGGCACACTTTCGAACCCTAGCATCGGCTGCCGGCCCCCACGACCTTCCACCCCTACATCTGCATCGTCCTCTTCCTCCGTTTCCTTTGCGGTCGCGGGGAGAGTCTGTAACAACGCTTCGACACCTCCCAGCGAGGCGGCTGCGGCTGCCGCAAATCCGCCTGTCAAGAAACTGCGTCTCGACAAGCGCGTGTTCACAATGTCTTGAAAGTGTTCATTGTCAGAAATGTTACTCACACTCTCGTCATCGATCATCGACATTGAGCCTCCTCCCCCTCAAGCTCGGATGAACGTTCCGTTGACATCACGGCGGACATGGCTTTGTAAACACCATCACTTTCGCATCTGTTCGTTACAGGTCGGTGAAAAACTGGTAACGATTTCGTTAACACTCGCGGGTATGGACTACTAAGGCTTCCGCCAGACGATCAGGTTGACTATCAATCAGCAGAAGAGAAAAAGCTGGTATGATGACTTGCAAAGACACCTCTATGCCGGAAGATGTCACCATCACTAAAGGGACCTGTTTCGCACTCTTCGCCTATGATGTCGGACTCTCTATCAACTTAACGGATGCGGAACAACGGATCATCGCCGGGGCGGAACGAGGGCGCCTGCGCCATAAAACCAGAGCGCCTCAGTACTTCGAGTATCGGCCGGCTCCTTTGCGACTCGTGCAGGAAGGGAGCGTGTTCGACATCAGTCGGTATCAAGCGAGTCCTATGATCGAAGTCATGGCGTATGACTTCGGGGCAGTCACCATCACCTATCGCTTCTCTCTCGATGGGCCGTTCGATCGGCTGCTGGAGTTGAGCGGGGCGCTCTACGAGAACGAACGATTGCTGACCGAGTCGCGCGCCCGCGTGGAACAGCTGGTTCGGGCGCTAGGCCCCGCCATCGAGCGGCCAGCCATTGCAGAGGACGTGGAGGACTACATTCTGTTCTCGATCGAGTCCTCTGTACCGGAGACACCTCCGTTATGGATGAGCCATGAGACTGACTTGGCTCAGATTCTGCGGGCCGAACGCACTCCGTTCTCGGAGCAGGAAGTAGCCGATGCAGTGTCGTGTCGAATCTCGTTCGGGCAAGAAGACGCAGCCATCATCGACTGGCACTCCGCAGTCTTGTTCGGGAAGGAAATGGACGATGTCCGTGCGGTGCTGGAATTCGCCAATGTGGAATTGCTGGAGATGCGGATACTTGACGAACAGCTCGATCGGGCCTTGGACGAGGGCTACGAAGCTTTGACTCGAAAGCCGCGACGCTTGTCCCTCCCCGGCTCCCACGAAAAAGACATGACACACATCGCTCAGCTCCAAGTCGATAGCGCCTTAATCTTCGAGCGCGTGACCAATACCCTGAAGCTGCTTGGTGATCAATATCTGGCGCGTGTGTATCGCCTCGCTTCGCAACGATTCCATCTGGAAGCCTGGGACGCGAGCATCCTTCGAAAGCTGCAGACTCTGGAAAGTATTTACAGCAAGATGTCGGACCGGGCCGGCACCAGGCGGATGGAAGTTCTTGAGTGGATCATTATCATTTTGATCGCGCTTTCCATCGCCGTGTCATTTCTCCCGCTGAATCAGCACTAAAGAGAGATGACGTGGAGCCATGCGAAACAGATGGCCGTGAGTATTTCATGCTATCCACCAATCGTCATGGATCATAACTGTTATTGCCATTTCCCGTGTGTCAGGACTGTCACATGGAGAAGTCCCATCAGGATACGCCCCGCCAGCCTCCAAGCAGCTTTTCATGATCGAGATTTCCAGTGATCCAACAGCCATTGCTGCGAATTCACGGCGACTTCACCAGCTGCGGCATGGATTCGCTCATACGTCCCGTCGGCGAGCAATCGTCTTGCCTGCACATTGTCGCGTAGCCCGACCGTGAGAATGTCATTGATGATGATCTCGCGCCAGCGAGGATGTTGTACGGGGACGAGAATTTCTACCCTATGATCAAGATTGCGCGGCATCAGATCAGCGCTCCCGATCAACACCTCATTCTCTCCACCGTGACGAAAATAATAGATCCGCGCATGTTCCAGAAAACGCCCGACTACTGAGGTGACAGTGATGGTTTCGCTGATCCCGGGGAGACCCGGTCGCAGACAACAAATGCCCCGCACCTGAAGGTCAATCCTGACTCCTGCTTGCGATGCGTGGTAGAGCGCCTGGATACACTGCGTATCAACCAACGCGTTCATCTTGAAGGCGATATATCCATCACCGTGCTGGCGATGCCGGCTCGTCTCGCGCTCGATCCGATCAAGCAGTTGCTGCCGCAGCATCGTCGGTGCGACGAGGAGCTTGGAATAGGAATTTTTGCGGGCGTACCCGGTCAAGGAGTTGAATAGATCGGATACATCGTGGCTAATGGCGGGGTCGCACGTGAAATAGCTCAAATCGGTATAGATACGACTGGTGACCACGTTATAGTTTCCCGTGCCGAGATGAACGTAGCGGCGGATCCCATCGGGTTCCCGCCGGACGATGAGACACACCTTCGCATGCGTCTTGAGGCCGCGTACCCCGTACACAACATGCACACCTTCATCTTCCAGTTTCCTGGCCCATTCAATATTGTTTTCTTCGTCGAATCGCGCTTTGAGCTCGACCAAGACCGCAACTTGCTTGCCGTTGACGCGTGCCTCCATGAGCGCATCGACAATGGGGGATTTCGGGTTGACGCGATAGAGGG
The DNA here is from genome assembly GCA_902500755.1 of uncultured Nitrospira sp. GTDB lineage: Bacteria > Nitrospirota > Nitrospiria > Nitrospirales > Nitrospiraceae > Nitrospira_D. The sequence continues at coordinate 6,038 of CABVRV010000028.1, read as the reverse complement.
TCTGCTTGATCGCGAGCACATCCGGATCGTTTGCGGCCTCTCGTAGAAATTCTACGATCGGCATGAAGCTGTCGTAGGGATGATACAAGAGGACATCCTGTTCTCGGATAGCAGCTAAGAGATTGTTCGACTTGCTCAAGCAAGGCGGCACAGACGGCAAAAACGGCGGATCCTTCATGTCGGGACGTTCAAGCGCATAGAGTTCGCGAATCCCTGCCATACCGATCGGGTTGTCCCCCGTGTAGACCAGGTACGGTGGTAACTGAAGATTGCGCATCAGAATCTCACGGATGTGCTCCGGTGTCGTCGCATCCAGTTCCAATCGAACGGCTGAGGTGAAATCTCGCTGATCGAGCTGCTCCTCCATCGCCTCGATGAGATCAGACGCTTCGTCTTCCTCAATGGCCACATCCGCATCTCTCGTCACACGGAATGGGTACGAGGCGCCCACTTCCAGGCCTGGAAAGAGGTCATCCAAGTTATGAGCGATGACTTCCTCTAGCCACACAAATTGTTGAATTTTTCCCATCCCACCCAGTCCCAGCTGCTGGAGGGCGACATCTTTGTCGGTAGGAATGGGAACCAGTCTTGGAAAGACATCCGGCACTTTGACCCGTGCGAAACAATCGCCACGCTCAGGGTCTTTTACCAACACAGCAAGATTGAAACTCAGACTTGAGATATGCGGGAAGGGATGGGTTGGATCAAATGCCAGTGGAGTGAGCACTGGGAAGATGTCACGTTGAAAGTACTGCTGAATCGCGTCTCGCTCCCTCGCCGTCAAATCCACATAATGCAGAATCCGGATACCGGCTTCCCGCAAGCTTGGTAACACGTCCTGCTTCCAGCACCTATCGTATCGCTCAAACTGAACGTTCAGCTCTCGGTTGATCGCCAATATTTGCTCAGATGGTGTCATGCCGTCCGGTGTCGTTCCTCCCGTCCCAGCCGCCACTTGACGACGGAGACCGGACAGCCGAATCATGAAGAACTCATCCAGGTTTGTGGCGAAGATAGTCAGAAACTTTACTCGTTCCAAGAGAGGATGCCGTTTATCCTCGGCTTCTTCGAGGACCCGTAGATTGAACCGCAGCCAGCTGATCTCACGATTCAAGAAATGGATCGATTTCTCGCTTCCCTCCGCGCCTTCAACAACTGGACCACGCAGTTCAGCAGAATGATCTACCATGGAAACTCCTTCGCTATTGCGAGATTACGGCTTGAACCACAAAAACCGGAGGACTCTATGCCACCTAGGTCACAATGCTGTTGTGAGCCTGTTACAGATGTGTAACATTTCTCTTCGTATTCTACCAAGATCCCAGCCACTCCTCTCCATTGGATTCCCAGATTGCATCGTTCTGATTCACGGTCATGGTGGGTCGGCCCAGCTATCTCAAGAAGAACGTCGTGCCCCTCACTCTTCTACGCGGTTGCTTGATAAGCTATGCTGGAACTCATCGTTCACTGATTGGTTAGAGTAACCACCCACGAGTCCTTCGTAAGTCAATTTATCCGGTGGATTCATGAACACATTCGGAATCCTTCTCTCCCCGGTTCGGCTATGCTTCTTCGCCTATTCGGCCTTGATCTGGCTCCTTTCGCAAGGCGTCACAGGGTCAGAGCTCCGGTCTGAAGTGACGCTGTGGCTGGAGTCTGGTCAAGCCGTTGCGACCAGTCAACTGAGTGGTCGGAGAGAGATACCGTTGGGAGCTCAAGAGGTGGTAATCAGTACCGGCACGAATGGGATCAATGGCATCGTCGTGACGTCTCGTCGGCTCTTAGGGTTTTCAAGCCGAGCACTAACCTGGAGCAAGAAAGAACTGGATGTGAATGAAAAAGTCCTCGAGCGGAAGATCTTCCCAAGCTTCAGTCTCATCAGAACGGATCGGCATCTATACGGATTTCGAGGCGTCAATGGCTTGTGGTTTGAGGAACCATTGGGGATGCGGGAAAAAGTCGCGCGCTTCCACAGCAATGACTATGGGGCCGTCTTCATCACGGATGAGCGATTGGTAGGGTTCACGCCACTTCTCGGCGGTTTCGCCTCAAAGCCGTTAGGTGTCCACGAGCGCATCGTGGGAGTCGATAACGAAAACGGCCTTATTGTAGTTTCCACCAATCACCGCACCTTGGTCTTCGGCACGCGCTTGAGTGGGTGGGAGGAATTCGAGTGATTGGCCTCAACCATCCATATTGCTCCCGCCGATTCGCGAATCATCGCACTAGACCTTAGAGCCTGAGTCAGACTGTCCTCGTAGACTTGCCCAAAACGTACACGCGAAAATGTGTCGAGATGTTAACGCTCTCGTAACTTCCATTGAACGTCAATGCCTCACCCTCTGCTTCTCCCAACAGCCGCACATTCATAGAGATGGTAGAGGCCATGATTCCGGACACGTATAATTCTCGTCCCTTCCGCTCATCCATGTTCCCTGTGGGCCGGGCGCTGGTCGAGACACGCGTATCGCCGAGCTGGCGGTTGTTCCAAGGCTGGCGTCCGTCGCAGAAAACCGGCGCGCGGCTCGAATAGGCAACGGAACTCGACGAACTAGCCTCTGAACGCACAAGCGATGGGAGGCCACCGGGCAAGTTTTTATGCTCTCTTAACCCGAACTTTACGGCTCCGCAACCGGTTTGTAACACGCCAATCATATCCTTGCTTTGAGAATTTACCGCCCACTGCCTCTATGCCTTGACTGGCAAGGCCATGAATAGCATTGACGTCCGGCTTCTGAACGACGTTCTGGACGAAAGGAGTTTCTCTATGGGTTATCATGGCATCCTGAAAAGACTTACATTGTTCATCATTATGCGTTTGCTCGGCATCAAAGATCTTCGCGCACAACTCTCGCAAAACGCGCTTCCGGCGAACCGGTCAGGAGGGGCAGCGATACTCACAGCTCATCTCGATATAGCGAACCGGGACGCGAATGACTCAGTCCTATCCACATGTATCCGCTAGGTTGGCTATCATCGCCGCCATTCCTTAGGAGCTCCCCAAGTATCCTAGACCCGGGAGGTTACTTCGCTTTCTACCCCTCACGCCCACCGCATAGTTCTTTACACACAATTGGCACAATTGTAACTAAGAAGAAACAACGCTTCGATAGAATTGCACCATGTCAATGGAGAACAAACTACTAATTGCCATGGAGCTGGCCTAACATGGAAGGAGGTGAAGAGCGATGACGACATGGATGATCGAGGTGATCCTGATAAGCGCCATTGTGACAGTGATGTATTCAATGGTCGCTGCGTGGCGAGAGTAAGTGAGGTGCTCGTATTGATCTCAGAAAGGAGGGAGATTCAGAAGTGCACGGCAATGGACAGGCGGGAGCCGGATTAGAGGCAAACTTGCCCTACCGGCTTTCGCTTGGAAGCCGAATCCATCGTCGGCGATTCAAGGAATTCATCTCGGTTAACCCGATCGGAGCTTTCGCCTCAAGAATACGCTTTGTGTTGGTATCGACGTTGACAGCGACGCCTCCTTGACACACCGCGAGCGCACGATCCCCATGGTTCCACTAGCAAACTCGTTCGACTTGTAATCAACGACTGGCTTCCTGCGTGCTGTAGGATACAGCGTGATGCTTCATGTCTAGAGGGTACGCTCGGGGACTTCAGCGAGCTGGTCTTAGTCTGACGAACATGCCACAGACACGTATCACGATGATGGCCAAGCGGACCATGATGGATCTCGCGAGCGAACACCCCATCTGTAGCTCGGTAACCATAATGTGCACCTCCTTACCTTCCTAATCGACAGGAATCCTTCTTCATCATCTTGAAGTCGTGACCCTGATCGATCATGAGGGGAACGTTTTGCCGCATTGAAGAGATGTGCCTTGTGTAAGTCACTGCCTCATTGCCGAATCGTAAATACCGTGTGACATCTCTTCACGCGAAAAGTTTACCGACCTGTAATCGCCACCTAACGCCGGTGCAACGGACGCTTGGTACCTTGAGGCCAATATAAATATTAAAAGGAGGATCCCATGGTGACAGTCGGCAATTTGATGCAGAAAGAAATGGTGACGGTTGACGTCGGCACCTCGGTCGTCGAAACGGCGAAGTTAATGAGAGCCTGCAATGTTGAGAGTGTGCTCGTCGCGCGTCAAGCCAGGATCATCGGCATCGTGACCGAATCAGATATCGTCAAAAAGTTCGTTGGAGCGGAGAAAGCCGCGTATTTCGTGCCGATTGAAGAAATCATGAGCAGCCCGATCCCAGGCATCGAGGAGCGGCGGCCATTGACGGAAGCTGCGGATCTCATGGACAGGCATCGTACGCTCCACCTCGGCGTGACCAAAGAGGGTGCGCTCGTCGGTCTGGTATCGGTCCGTGATTTTCTCCGACCAGTCTCTATCGATGAATTTTAGGCTCGCGTTGAGATAGCGCTTCCTTGATGAGATAGCTCCTCGCCCTCCCTTCCCAATCACCCATCTCGTGAGCAACCAACTGACGTATTCCTCCCGACTCAGCAGGGGTTGCAATTCCTGCCTACAGGCGTTTAGAAGTAGGCCCTCTCCGTCCTCCATACAGGTCCTACGATGGCTCGACTCCTCTCAACTCCTTCTCAACAACGTTCCACGATCTCATCTCAAGCCGAGCGTGAGATCAAACTGGCCGTTGACTCCAACTTTCAGCTACCTCGGTTACCCGGCATTCCACTGCCTCGACGACTGCTGATCTCGACCTATTACGACACGATCGCCTATGATTTGGCCCATGCGCGGATTACCTTGCGTCATCGCATCGAGCGAGGAAAACACGTATGGCAGCTTAAAATTCCATTGGGGGAGGATCGGCAGGAAGTTGAGGTGGCCGGCGACCAGTCCGATCCACCTGCCACGTTACGTGGGTTACTGGTTGTTCCTCTTGAGCATCGGAAACTCCTACCCGTCGTGACACTGCGAGTCTGGCGGACCGGCCTGCTGGTGCGCCATGGCCGAGTTGCAGTCGCTGAGATCGCTCTCGACACGGTGTCGGTCATCAAAAACGGTCGAACCATTCGGCAGTTTCGCGAGCTCGAAATAGAACAACGACAGGGTAATGAGGCTGCAGTTCGTTCCCTTGAACAACAGATGCGCGAAGCCGGCGCGTCCGACCATGACGGACGGCCCAAGTTCTTTCGTGCCCTCTCGCTGCAAGCTCCCACCCCAGCACCGCAACCCGACCCAAAGGCGCCGGTGGTTGGGCATTTGACGTGGGCACTCACACGGCACGTCAGGTGGTTTCTCGCCCATGATCCCGGCACGAGACTCGGAACGGAGAGCGAGAGTCTGCATCAGATCCGCGTCGCAACAAGGCGCCTGCGGGCGGTGCTTCGCACAGCTCGTCCAATCCTGTTGTCGGCATGGGTCGCATCACTAGACCAGGAACTCGATTGGTTGAGCGAAGTGTTGGGAACAGCCCGCGATCTCGATGTCCAGATTGCCTATTTCATGGAGGAATCCTCTGGATTGGACGCACGAGATCGCAAGCTGTTGGCTGCCTTCATCTCCCATCTTCGTTCTCAACGGGATGCCGTCCAACAGATGGTTCTAAGTGAACTCACCAGCGCCCGATACTTCGATCTCATCAGGCGATTGCAACAAGCCGCACACGATCCTGCAGTCATCGAGTCTCCATTGACTGTGCGCCAGCTCGCTAGGCAGGCCTTCAAGAAATTGCGCAAGGCGATCAGGCGGCTGAGAACATCGCCCTCGGATGTCGCGCTTCACAAAATCAGGATCAAGACCAAACGCGCCCGCTATGCCGCCGAATTGGCTCGCGCCTCGGTAGGGAAACCAGCCCTCCGTTTCATCAAGGCCGCTCGTGCACTCCAAGATCTGTTGGGGATCCACCAGGATGCGATTCAAGCAGAACGTCACGTTCGGCAGTTCCTCAAATACTCGACCCACGTCCGCTCTGGATTTGTCGCAGGACGCATGGTCGAACGCCAACGCCAACGACGCAAAGATGTCCGCAAGGACATGAAATCCTTGTTCAAGACCTTGCTGAAGCAGGGAAGGAAAGCCTGGGAATGAACGAAG
>CABVRV010000027.1 GCA_902500755.1 uncultured Nitrospira sp. | reverse complement strand
TCAGTCGGGACCAGGTCATCGCCTTCCTCGAAGAAGCCAAGACCCGCATGCTCGCTAAGGCCTCGTGAGAAACCTCCTCGACGAGTGTATCGACCGGCGCTTTGCAAGAGAGATCTAGGGATATGAAGTCGTCACGGTCCCCCAAGCGGGATGGGCAGGAATCAAAAACGGCGAGTTATTGACCAGAGCTCAAGTGCAATTCGACACCTTCGTCACCGTTGACCGTAACTTGGCCTTTCAGCTGAACATCCCCCAGTTCACCATTGCGGTCATTGTGCTTCAGGCTCCGACCAACCGCCTAAAAGACCTTCGTCCACTCTTGCCCAAACTTCTTCAGACTCTCCCGACTGTGCCCAAGGGCCAAGTCAGCCGAATCAGCCTGTAACGCGCCTCCTCAAAGCACCAGCCATCGGCCATAGAATCGATGGGCCAACACATAAATACAGGCCGCTACGACGACCAACCACAGCCCATTGACCTTTTCGTTTAGGTTGACGACGCCGACCACGTGAGCCAGCGCGAGCGCACCGAGAACGGAGAGCAAAAGCCAGAGGAGATTCACAGCCGCGTTCATGCGCGGCATCGTAACATAAGAATATAACTATTTGATCCCGCATGAGGCGTACTAGCTCATATGGACATATCATCCAAGCTATCCTGAACATAAACATTGCCATCAGGCATATTTTCCGATAATAATGCATTAGATATTCTCTGGATTCCGACAACTTTCGGCTCCATGCCTGAAAAACTTTCGAACTCCCTTCCGGATTACGAGCGACCACCTGTAATTGAAGTCGTCTATGGCATGCAGTTTTCTCCCCTTAACGAACTTCGCACCCCTCTGATTGGGCTTTTTTGGCAAACCATAAAGACGGACTACCCCAAGTTCAAGGAAATGCCAGTCCTCGCTCCAGTCATTGAACGGTATGATCAAGAAGGAAAGACTGAACAGCCCACACTAGAGCTGCTTCAGGAAGCACCCCTTCCTCGAATGTTTTTCTTGGACGCTCACGAAAATTGGGTGATGCAACTTCAGAATGATAGATTTCTCCATAATTGGAAAAGAGTCAGTGACGACGACACATATCCAAGGTACGACATTGTCTCAGACAAGTTCTTTCAAGCCTGGGACAGGTTTTGTGAATTCTGCCGCTCTGAGGGTATTTCTAGGCCAAAGTTAAATCAGCTGGAACTGACATATATTAACCATATACCGGTTGGCGCGCAGAACACGGTTGGGGAAGAGATCACGAAGGTATTTCCAGACATTATTTGGCGAAAGAACCACGAGTTCTTGCCAACACCCGAATCTCTCTCGTGGAAAACGTCATTCCTTCTTCCCAGCAATCAAGGTCGGTTGCACGTTTCATTACGACATGCGACGCGAATTAAAGATAAAACTCCAACACTCCTCCTTGAACTTACGGCAAGGGGGATTCCCTTGACACTGGAGGCACCACAAATTAGATCGTGGTTCTCGCTCAGTCGAGAGTGGATAGTCAGAGGGTTCTCTGACCTGACTAATTCGGAAGTACAAAAAGCTACCTGGGCTCGGAGAGCATAGCTAATGGTTGAATACGCTACAGAAGACATTGCAACAAGAAACAGGCATGCTGGTTCACTTTTCAGGCCCCAATACAAGATGGCCTCAGCTTCAGAAGAGCCCAACGAATACCAGCGAAGACTAGTTTCTCTGCCAGGGTTCACTCTATCGTCTGTCCTTACTAACCAAGCGGCATCGAATCCCGAGGTTTGGGGTGGACAAGGGACCATTACGACAACCAATTATGCCACCGACATAACTAGCGGCACTTTCACTACGGCAACTTGTTTCGCTCATATAGCAGCAACGGAGTACCTTGACTCCCGGAATATTGCGATTTCGAATTTTGGACTGGGCGTTCGCAATGTCTTATGGACCAACGAGCCATTGGAATCTTCACTAATAGCCCCAGCGAATGTTCAGGCCAGAAGCGTGCTTCTTTCAGACGAGATTCTTTCTTGCTGCTCTCGCTGGCATATATTTAACCATCTCCAACGAGCCCTTAGAATTGCTCAACAATCATTCGTAGATGTGACCTCTATCGACGTTAAAGTCGAGAGTGATCCAGAATCTGAAGATGAATGGCTTATGATTGTCGTTCAGGTTCATGGCGAAATAGGAAAAGTCTTAGAGATGTACGATAGCTATACTAAAGAGCTGGTTCGAGCAATTCCCTGGCCTGCCAGAGATAGAATTCGATTGATCTACGACTTCGTCTGATCGTGGAACCAAAGAAATTTTTGGAACTAGCCCAAGCTCTTGCCTTCGAATCACCACAACCAGCTAAACTAAGAACCGCCACAAGTCGCGCCTACTACGCAGCCTATAACGTGGGCGTTGAAGTGTTGGAAAAGATGGGCATTCAAATTAACAGAGGTCCAGGAGGACACGGGCAAGTCCAGCGATTTCTTGGCAATAGCAAGAACGAAGAACTTCAACAGATTAGTAGCGACTTAGGCACACTGCATAGCAGCCGAATTACTGCTGACTATCGACTTTCTGATAAAAGGTCGGAAAGCCCTAATAATGTTAAGGCATTTGTACAGCATGCAAAGAAGATTATTGAAACATTGGAACGTTGCAGTGCGGGCCCCAACAGACATGCCATTATCAAAGCGCTGAAAGACCACGACCAGTTGGAAAAAGGGGGAACCAGAAAGGAATAGATCTCCGCTTACCTCCATTTCCCCAACTACCTAAGATCCCTATCCACTCCCTTGGATTCCCATCTCATTCAAACATGCGAAATCCCACCGTGAGATACCTCATTCCATTTGCGCGTTGGAGGCTGCCCTTTCCCCAACCTTGAAGTTTTTTCTCCCTTGGTTCATATAACCCCCATGCTCACCCTCATCCAATTTCCTTGGTCCCCCTTCTGCATCACCATTAGGCACATCCTGACGCGCCATCGTATTCCATTTCGACTTCACAACATCCCCTACCATGATCGGGCACCGATCATCAACGCGACGAGGGGCCAGGGTCACACGGTGCCCTGCCTGATCGACAGGAAGCGCAGGATCTGCGATGTCACGGATTTCGGACAGGAGGTGGCGCATTACGTGGATCGTCGTTACAAGCTGAACCTGTTTCCAAAAGAGTTCGAGGGGCTCCAGCTGATCCTCTCTCGCTATATCGAGAATGACTTGGAGATGGTGGGGTTCAAGGTGAACGATACGTATGTGATTCCGACTCGCCCCCTCATCGAACGGACGATGCTCATTCGCCACAAGGAACGCAAGTTCGGACGAGGCTGCGTTCAGGAATGGACCACCCACCGACGGTATCTGTGCACACAGTTTGCGGAACTCTTGAAGCCGATCGACGACATGCTGGTGGCTTCGCCGTTTCTGCTGGCCGATCGCCCGTTGTTCGTGGATTACAATCTGTACGGCGTGCTCGGCAACTACCTGTTCACCGGCAAGACGAAATTACCCAATCTGAAACACCTGCGACGCTGGCACCAGACCATGAATACGAAGCAGTAACCTTCGTTGCTTCTTTCCCATCAATGCCCCTACTGATTCGGATCGCGGCTAGTCATAGGCTCCCATTTTGGTATACTCCGTTCTATCATGTCAGCAGATGGACCAGCCCCGCCGCCGACTGCGCGAGAGCGGCGAGATTACTATCGAATCACCGTCACCCTGCCCATTCGCTTGCAACCTGAAACAGACGCGACCGAGGGAGAAATCACTGAGAAATCCGTGAACCTGAGTGCCGGTGGCATCGGCTTGGTGGTCAACACACCCTACCAGGCCAATGAGGTGCTTGCCTGCACGTTGCTCCTCCCCGACCAAGAACCCTTTACCCCCTCCATTGAAGTCTTGCGGATTGATCCCCTTCCCTACCCACCGAATACCTATCGCCTCCACGCACGCTTTATCAGATTGAGCTCGGAGGAGCGAGAAATGTTGGTTCGATGCATTCTGCAGCTACAGCGCGCGCATCTCAACAAGCACTATTCCGTTTGATCAGACCCAGCGACCTCTCGAGTCAACCTACGTGACAGATAAACCCGTTCCGTGGCCCCACCAAAGGAGGGATTCATTCTCATGGAAGCGGCCATCTAGACTGGGCCACCGTGGAATCGACACACCCCTATCAGCGGCACCACTATCGAGTCCTGCTTCCTGTTTCATTCCCGGTGATGTTTTCCGATACGCAGATCATCGGGGAAGGAAAGGTAACGAATCTCACGGTGTTCGGTTGTGCGGTCGAATGTGACGATACCCTCCCACAGCAAACAACGCTTCGTGTCCAACTGATTCTCCCCGATCAACCACGGTCATTAGCAGTTGAGGAAGCGGAGGTTCGATGGGTCCAGGGCAATCGAATGGGTCTGCAGTTCCACAAGGTGGAGCGGGCCGCAGACTTTCGACTGCATGGGTTTGTATGGGATCGGATGGTCGAGCGGTTTCGAACGATCATTCAGGACGGGCTTTCGACTCGCTGATCCTGATTCATCCCTCGTTTCCCCACCAGTGCAAGGCACAGTAAGCCAATGGCAATCCAGACCAGCTCACGAAATCGTCGCAGCAGCGCGAAGGTAATACCGGTCACGTCGCTGTAGCCAAAGGCCTTCAACAACAGAAGATAGCCGGCGTCTTGAGCGCCGAGACTTCCGGGGATAAAAAATGACCCACCTTTAATAAAAGCGGCCAGCGCTCCGATGGAGATGGCGGCCCAGAAACTCACCGACCCCCCAAGAAAATAGATGATCCCAAAGACTTCCAGCGATTCCGCCAGCCAGCCGAAAAAGCATACTCCAGTCGATGCGAGAAACGCTTTCTTATGGTGGCGGTAGAAATTCAGAATCGTCTGGTCGATCGAGCGCAGGTGTTCTTCCTGCGCTTCCAACGCTTTGATCCTCACACCCAGTTTCTTAACGATCGACAGAATCGTCGCAAAGAGCCCGCGATGCTGAATAAAGACAAACCCAGCGATCGAGCACACAAGCAACCCCACACTCACCAGGGCCGCCGTAATCGTCTGTCCTGCTGAGCTGCCGGCACCGAGAATCCAGAATCCAAGGGCGATCCCGGTGAGAATGAAACACACTTCGGCGATCGTCATGGTTGTTTTGGCAATGACGACAGACGCAGCTCCTTCTGCTATAGGAACATTGTGCTTTTTCAGCAGATAGGCCTTGAGTGGTTCGCCACCCAAGTAGGCCGTTGGAGTGGTCATATTTACCACTTCCCCGGCCGTCCGAATCGTCAGCAGCCGCCAAAAGGGGACGGCTTTCCCGGCCGGCCCTAGGACTATCTTCCAGCCATAGGCTTCGATTGTATACATGAGCACGGATGGAATGAGGATGATCAACAAAGTGACCGGTCCCAGTCGCGACGCCGCATCGTAGATATGACCGGGGCCGATACGCCACACGAGAAGGCCCAGAACGGCAAGACCGAGGGCGAGTAGGAAATACCTCAACACGTGGTCAGTGGTGTCGGCGTCGCATTCATTGTCGAGGCACTGCTGTCAAGGAGGGGCGGATGACCCAGACCATTGCAGCGGCAAAGAGCAACGAACCGGCTGCTGCAAAGATGAGAAACCAGTATAATTGATCGAAGAGCGCAAACCCCAGCAAGGCTGCCGAGAAATCCCGGCTCGCGACATTTCTCAACAGGGTATCGGCCCAGGCTGCATGGGCCGGAGATTTCCACCCACTCATCGTTTTGATTTTTTGCGCCTTTTCGACGAGAAAAAATGAAACGGCGTTCCCGACCACCGCCGCCACACCGAGTGCGAGAGGAACCCACTCATCATTTTGTCCAATTTTCGTGGTATAGAGCCCCACGGCGATCCCTGCAAAAATCGCCATGTGCACGACGTTGTCCAGGACGAGATCCAGCCACGCGCCGAACTGTGACTCCGTAAAGGTCAATCGCGCAACTTCCCCATCACAACAATCGATGACGGCCGCCAATTGAAATAACACCGCCGCCACAACCCCGGCGCTGTACGTGCCAATCCCAAATCCCGCAGCAGCAACCAAACCGATGAGTCCAGCAAGCACCGTGATGGAATTCGGCGAAAGCCCGATGGCGAGAAACAGGCGGGTGAACCAACGAGACAACTTTCGATTGAAATACCGGTCGACAAACCCTTCAAATTCCCCCTTGAGGGAGTTGTATAGTTTGTTTTCCGCCGTGTTCACATCGGACAAGGTGCGAACCTCTTGATACCAGGTGCCTCGCTTCGCTTCAGCTGTCACGACTCGTACTCGTCCGTCTGCGGCGGCCCGCTCGATCCACTGGCGAATCGGAGGACGACCTTTCTCATTCGTTGCTGGATTCGCCGCGCTCATGAGATTCGCGGGAACAACCACAAGCTCCGCGACGCGCACGGTTGACTCCTCCAAACGGGTTGAGCCAACGGTCTTCGAACGACCGGACGACATGTTCAAGGGCACGCCATGCATCGTCGGGTGATCGAGTTGATCCTGTCGGGATTGCGCGACCACGATCGATTGGCCGTCTCGTACGTCTCGCCGTAGTTGTTCGATCAACCCACGAGAAAACACGCTATGGACGCTGGCGACCAGCGCAAATCCATGCACTTCGGCAGCCAACGACTCCCATGTCCGAGGATCGTCGAGTGGAAACTCCCGAATCGGCATCCAGCGGACAGGAATCGTGACGCGCGGCCCTTTCCCCAACGTCAGCTTGAGTTGTTCTTCCTCCGAACCCGAGAGGACGATTAACTGACGAATCCCCGCTCGCTGCAGGGTCAGCACCGTGCGTTGAAAGAGTCCGATTCCCACCACACTTGCCAGAGGACCCAGCTCTCCGATCTCCGGCCCGATCGGTCCGCCGAATACTCCGACGGAAGGCAGAAGAATCGCCGTCGCCAATCCTTGAATCTCTGCCCTCCGTTGGAGAATGCTCTTACTCATGGTCTCACATTCAGCTATACTTGAGGATCACGCTCTTCCCCCAATCGTGCGCTTCTGCCATCGTACCATAGGGAAGACTTTCTCATAATCTTGGCAAAACTTCCAACTCAGCTTTCTTTACGTCATCGATGAAATCAATCTCGGTCCAGGGGAGTCCTCCGATCTTTTCATAACCGACTCGTACGTCCCGAAAATACGCCAGTAGAGCATCTTCGTACTCCATATCCCATGATCCCTTGTCGATATAGTCGCGGAGCGAGGAGATAACACGCGGCGTGTCGGCATGCCGAACCCTCAAAAATCCCACGCCTTCGCCGGCATAGTCGTATTGTTCCGGTACCTTTTTCGTCAGCGCAATCACGCGGCCGCCCGCCACAACCACCATACATTCTTCACCGGTTTGCTTCACAGTTTCATCCATCAGCAACGCGTTCTCATGAGGCGACGAGACCAACCGTCGGAGAATTTCCCGATGGAACAGCACATCCGCGTCCATCACGATGGCATCGTCGTCGAACGCATCTCGGGCGATCCACAAGGATGAAATGCTGCCTCGGTGAAACTCTTCATTCACTAAAAACTTCACAATGAGACCATACGAATCCTGTTCGACCGCCGCTCGAATCATCTCCTGCTTGTACCCAACGACGATGTCCACTCGACGAATGCCGACGCTCGCCAGGGACTGCAGATAGCGATGCAGAAGCGATCGACCGCCAATCTCAATAAGGCACTTGGGGCGATGCTGCGTCACCTGCCACAAACGTTTCCCGACTCCTGCTGCCAGAATGATCGCTTTCATGCGGGCCTACACGCCTGTTCAAACACGTCCAGAAATCCGCCGAACTGTGTTTCGGTCAATGCCCCCATATTAGCGACGCGGAAGATCTTGTTTTCTAGGTTTCCTTGTCCGGCATAGATCACATAGCCTTGCTGTTTGAGCCGGTCATGCAGCGATTGATACGTCACCCCATCAGGCAAGTGATAGGCCGTAATGGTATTGGATTGCCGATCCGCGGGAAGCAGAGCCTTCACGCCAAGCAACGCCATTCGTTCACGGATCAGCGTCGCCATTCTCTTGTACCGTTGGACGCGCTTGGAGACACCTTCCTCAAGGAGTTCATCAAGGGCCTCATCGAACGCGTAATAGACTTGTACCGCCGGCGTGAACGGAATCGTGCCTCGCCCTTGATTATCGATGTAATGTGTCAGATGGAGGTACCAGGACCGTTTCGGATACGATCGCATCTTCTCAACAAATCCTTTTCGCACCAGTACGAACGAAACGCCAGGGAACCCCTGAATGCATTTCCCAGCCGTGCCCACCACCATATAGATATGCGACTTGGCGACATCGAGTGTTTCTCCGGCGAGCGCACTGACAGCATCCAACACAAACACGCGGTTCTGGCTATCGACAATCTCCGCGATCTCGTGAACAGGATTCAAGAGCCCGGTCGTCGTTTCATGATGCACCATGCCGACCACATGGACTTCCTGATGTTGGCGTAACGCGAGCAGCAGTCTTTCCGAGTCCGGACGAACCGTCCATTCACATTTCAACTCACTCACGCCCAAGCGATGAAGCCCGATGATCTGGGACATCCGCTCTCCATACACGCCGTTGTTGAGGATGAGGATCCGTCGGCCATGCGGGAGCGACGACATCAAGGCAGCCTCGACGGCAGCCGTCCCTGACCCAGTCATCACAACAGCGACATAGTCCGACTCAGCTTCAGGGACGAACGCTTTGAGCAGCTTGGTTTGGATCCGATGCAGTAGCTCGGAAAATTCATCTTCTCGATGGCAGATATCTGGACGGAGCAGAGCCTGTCGTACACGATCGGAAACGTTTACCGGCCCAGGATTCAGGAGAACCACGCTTTTCTCCTTCCACGTTTAAAAGGCATGAATGGATTTCCTCTTATCGTGCGCGGCCGGAGAGCGCAAGGGAAACTCTTGTCGCCCTTTATCCCTCAATCGCTTTCATAAACCGGCGGGTCACCTCCGGCGGCTCGTGCAGTACACGACCGGCATCTTCCACCAATTCATTGACTTTGATAAGCAGCATGCTGGGCCCGTCCTTTTTCAGCATGTCTTTGAATTCGTAGACAAGATCGTCACGATCCAGTACCCGCTCGACATTCACGTAGCCTGCCGACTTCGCCACTTTCTCCAGCGGCACGACATTGGAGATCGTCGGCTGATTCCCAGTGGTTCCGTACACTTCGTTATCGAACACCACATGGATGAAGTTCTTCGGTTTCAAGGCCCCGACGGTCGCGAGCGTGCCCATGCCCATAAGGACATTTCCGTCGCCGTCAAAGGTAATCACCTGCTTATTCGGCTTGGCAAGAGCAACACCGAGCGCAATAGCCGGAGCGTTGCCCATTGACCCGATCATATAGAAATGGGTAGGCCGGTCCGCTATCTTGTGGGCCTCGCGAGAAGGGAACCCATTGCAGATAATGACCGGTTGGTCCGTCAGTAAGT
Organism: uncultured Nitrospira sp.; assembly: GCA_902500755.1. GTDB lineage: Bacteria > Nitrospirota > Nitrospiria > Nitrospirales > Nitrospiraceae > Nitrospira_D. Next base: position 30,566 of record CABVRV010000027.1, on the reverse strand, counting down.
CCAACAAGGCTGCCATGGCCTGCGCGCGACTGATTAAGGTTCCCTCCTCTGGTTTCATGGGTGCAACCCCTTCACCACGCCCTTTGTAATAAAGAGCGCAACAGGGATCTGTTGCTTCATATACGTATCGGCGACCCACCGAAAGTCCTCGACGGCTGTTTTTTCGGTCAGCGTCCGGTGTGGAATTCTAACGGTATCGAGCAATTGCGGCATGACGTCGCCCATCACCAGATGTTCCGGGGCATCCTTCCCCCCTTGACCTCTCCATGAAACGATCAGCACGCAGGGTTGTCTATAGATCATATTGAGTGAAATGAGGGTGTTGAGCGAAGTGCCGAGTCCCGAATTCTGCATGAGGACGGCCGGAGTTTTTCCAGCCATGTAGGCGCCGGCGGCCATACCGACAGCTTCATCCTCTCGAACAGCGGGAGTATACAGTCGTCGATTCAACAACTCCGCGATGATCCCACCCAGGATTGAATCAGGCACTCCGGTGAAAAAGTTGACCCCCATATCCTGCATGGCCTGCACAAACACATCACTCTCAATCACTGGACTGTTCTCCTCGGCATGGTCAGCAATCGCCTGCCAAAAACGGCGCATTATAAGATAGGGCTTGGCGCGTTCTCAAGGATGATCGGTGATTGTCTTCACATGATTCTCGTGCTAGCGTGAGTACATCCAAGACCCTCTCCGATTCATCAGCGGATATGAACCGCCTATCCCTCCATACGATGCATATTTGGCCTTTGGCTGCGCTGTTCACAACCATAATCGGCGTGGACGCAGCATGGGCAGTTCCCATGGCAAACGATCCGAAAGGATTTCACGATATTCCCTGGGGGACCGTTTTATCCTCTCGCCAGGACCTGGAAGCCATCCGTGCGGGCTCGCATATCGTCGAATACCTCTACAAGGAAGGGCTCCTCTCGTTTGCCGGAGCTGAGATGAGCAGCATCCTCTATGTCTCATTGGATGATCAATTTGCACGAGTGATCATCCGCTATGAAAGTGAACAGGTCCACAAACAGGTGTTGAACCATTTAGAAGGCCGATTCGGACAACTAGATCGAATTCCTGGGCAAATGGCACGGGGGCTCACCCAACAGTACAACTGGCGCGGGACCGACACCGAAATCAATCTGACCTATCAGGCTAGTACAGAGCGGGGCTATATCTTCATCGATAGTCGTACGCTTGCACCTCGATTCAACGATGACATCACTGATTCCGCAGAGTAAGCTATATGCGCAGGTATCACTCTGAGCGGCTCACACGGTTTGTCGCATTGCTGTTCTGCCTGCTCATGTCGGGAACTCCTAGCTTGGGTGTCCCCATTGCGAACGATCCAAATGGATTCGAAGACCTTTCCTGGGGAACTATCCTGTCGGAAGCGGAACAATTCATAAAAATCGAGGATTCAGGTCGCATTCAAACATATGAGCCGAAAACACACCCCCCGATGCTTGGCACGACGGTAGTCGACTCCCTACGGCTTACTACATTTGAGAATAAGCTTGGCCGAGTAACCGTTCGTTATCACGGCAAAGAAAGTCATGAGGACATTGTGAGCTACCTTCAAGCCAAGTACGGTCCCCTCGATCGCACGCCAGGGCAGATCGCTGTCGGCTCAGTGAAAGTGTATGCTTGGCATGGCTTTCACACGGAAGTGACGTTGCGGTTCGAAAACAGGCTTGATCGTGGCATCATCTTTTTCGAGAGTCGGACACTTCCTGAAAAACTGACCGATGAGACCTCCACGACGGCCTTTTAATCTTCGATCACCGAGTCGTCAGGACCATCTCATACGTCCACAAGCATCCCTAAGCCGCATTACTGAATTGATTAGGAAAGAATGGCCCATAAGGTTATGATTGTAAAACTTACGATGATGAACCGGAAGCCTTACGTGCCGTTAGATAACCGCTATGCTGAACGTGTAGCTGTCACATGTCGAGTTCGCTATGTCGGTGAAGTGCCAACACAGCCTCACCAAGGAGAAGGGCTCACAAAAAACGTATCGGTTTCCGGATGCAAGGTTATCAGCGACCGCCCGGTCACACGTGGCACACTATTAACCCTGACCATTGCGCTTCCAGACGGATTACCACAACTTACCTTAAAATCGGCGCATGTCGTATGGGTATCTGGCTGTCAGTTTTCCGTCCGATTCATGGACCTGAACCGGGACCACCGAAAACGGCTCCAATCATTCATCTGGAAGAGCATTTCTCACACCACCGTGAGCGATCAACGAACCCGATTCCGACTTATGTAGTTCCCCCACCAAGCTGTTCATAGACAACGCGGAAAGTGTACCGCTTCCAAGTGCACGCGATAATTCTTTCATCACTCCGTTCCGAATAGATTCTCTTACCAGCGGGTGTCGCCACCAGGTGGTTATCCCCCTTCTGACCGAGTTAGTACCCCTCCCTTTGTGGGGAGGCAAAACCGACACCCAGCGCTAATCTTCTTTCATACGAGACCTCTGGGACTGGAAATATTACGTGGAGGAATACGATGAGACAGATGAAACAAGTAGGACATTCGCAGGGTCGGCACTCCCGCGGTTCAATCGAACGCAGGGAAAAGGGGAGAACCAACGTTTCCTTTGGCCTCATGTACTCAGGTTTCAATGGAGAAGACGTTCTAATCGGTGACGGTACCGTCGTCGACTTGTCCGAGGGCGGAGTCGGTATTCGCGGAAATTATCCTGTGCAGGTTGGCACGGACCTCACCCTGTTTTTATACCTCCCGGACGAGGAAGATCCTCTATTCATCCTGGAAGCGACCGTAGCATGGAGTACTGGGTCACTGTTCGGTGTGGCTCTGAAAGAGCTGAGCCTGCAGGAAGGAGACCGGATGCGGGTATTTCTTCACACCCAGTCAGTTGGACAAGCTTAGTCTGGTTAGTGCCAAGAACTACATACTGATCCTGCCTTGCCTTTCAATATAGCCTAATGCTATTCATGGTGAGTGATTACTCACCATGAATAGCATTCAGAAACCATCCCCTCATCCTCAACGGAAGTCGCGAACATCGGCTAATCAACGTCAAGCAAGCCTAATCAACACTGCCGCGTCGCTGTTTGCGACCAACGGCTTTACTGGAACGACTACAAAACGAATCGCGAAGGCAGCCGGAGTCAGTGAGGCGCTTCTCTTCAAATACTTTCCAACTAAGCAAGCGCTATACACCGCAATTCTCGAGGAGAAGGCCCAATACTCGGGGCTTCGAGAGGCGGTCGAGGATGCCGCGAAGAAGCAGGATGATGAGCGGCTCTTCACCTTGCTTGCGAGCTATCGAATCAGAAGAGGAGCCGATCCGACCTTGTTCCGCCTGCTCCTTTTCAGTGCCCTGGAAGGGCATGAGATGTCCGACATGTTCTTTCAGCGGCAGTATCAAGTATTCCATGACCTTCTTGCAAACTACATTCACCGACGCATCGAAGTTGGCGCTTTCCGAACGGTCGATCCCTTGCTTGCAGCTAGAGCATTTTTCGGGATCATCGTTCACCATCGACTGCTCCACGATGTCTATGGCTTACCCATGCACCTCACTCACGAGGATACGGTCGCAGAATATGTCTCACTGTTCCTTGGCGGGCTCGTACGACAGTCATCTGATGCGTAGGCGGCAAACACGCATATGAGCCAATTATCCCGACATCCATTGTTAGCCCTTGGGATTGCCGTTGTGTTTGTGATTGCCGCCCTTCTCGTCTTTCGCCTGAGCACGGGCGCTAAAACCGAGACAAACAAGACTCGCCTTGTCACCGTCGGCATTGTGTCCCCGCTTAAACAAGATCTCAACATTCGCTTGGCCTACACGGCCGACATCTCACCCAATCAAGTTGTCAATGTCTTCTCACGCGTCGACGGGTACATTGCAAAATTGCATGTAGATAAAGGTGATTTTGTCCGAGCGAATCAATTACTCGTTGAAATAGATCATACGGACTATCAGCATGCCGTTGATCAAGCGAAGGCCAACCTGTCTGCCGCGAAAGCAAGAGTCTCGCAGCAGGATGCGGTGGTTCGCAATGCCAAGCTCACATTCGACCGCATGCAAACTCTCATCAAAGACCGATTCGTTTCGCAGCAGGACCTCGATACGGCGGAGGTCAACCTTGATGCCGCCAGAGCGGCACAAGAATCTTTACAAGCTCAGGTGAACCAAATGGATGTCGCCCTGGCCCAAGCAAACACCAACCTGGCTTATTCCTATATCAGAGCTCCGTTTTCCGGCTATATCGCGGAGCGTAATCTAGATACCGGAGCCTATGTCAGCAGCGCCACCGCCAGCACGTCGACCATGTCGCGAGGCATCATGAGCTTGCACGACATCGATACGGTCCGTGTTCTGATCGAAGTGGTCGAGCGAGATATTCCACGCGTGAAGATCGGACAAAAGGCAGAGCTTCGCGCTGAAGCATACCCCGACCAGATATTCGAGGGGACGGTAACACGTATCGTCCAGGCCCTGAATCGCGCAACCCGTACCATGACTGTTGAAATTGACTTACCGAACAGAGATCGTCGATTAAAGGGTGGAATGTTCGCCCGAGTCGAAGTATTGGTAGGAACGCATCTTCAGGCCTTACAGATTCCCATCGATGCGGTCAGCCGGCTTGAAGAGTCACAATATGTGTACATCGTTGAAGAAGGGAAAGCCCGGAGAGTGGACATTGAGATCGGCGCCCAACAAGGGAGCTATATAGAAATCACCAATGGGCTGACAGGGAATGAAGAGATCATTCTCTCCGGTAAAGACTTGGTACACGAGGGCACCCCGGTGCAGACGCAACTATTGGATCCGGTAAAAAGTAAGACGTGAACGGAAACCAGTGCCTCCCTTCATCCACCGGTTCACGTCTCGCATTGCAGCTTGCTTCTTCCTGATATGTGGCTGACTCTACTCGCGTTACGCAATCGAATCGGTATTTTGATGCTCTCTGTGGCGATGGTGGTATTGGGTGTGACTTCGCTTCAGAGACTGCCGGTTGACCTCTTCCCACAAATCCAGGTCCCCGTCGCTTTCGTGGGCGTCATTTACAAAGGTGCGCCTCCTCTCGACATCGAGCAGAGTGTCGTGTACCCGATCGAAAAAGCCGTCAGTTCGGCTTCTAATGTGGAACATGTCGAGTCGTTCAGCAAGCAAGGGCTTGGAGCGGTCCAGATCTGGTTCAACTGGGGCGCCGACCTCAATGTCGGTCAAATGGAGGTGATGCAGCGCATCACGCAGATCTTAAACAGCCTCCCGCCGGGCATTCTGCAGCCGTTTATCGTCAAGTTCGATGTCTCCAATATTCCTGTTTCGATTGTATCGGTGTCGAGCGACGAGCTGGACGAGCGCGGACTCTATGACCTCGCGTATAACACCATCGCTCCACAGATCGAGCAGATTGCCGACGTGGCGGCCGCGACGGTGGAAGGAGGGAAGATTCGCCAGATCAATATCAATCTGGACCCTGCGCTCCTCAGTGCCCGTGGACTTTCGATTCTCGACGTCGTCCGATCCGTCAAAGCCGCCAACTTGATTTTGCCTTCCGGCGATATCAAAGCCGGCAACCTTGATTACAACGTGTTCACGAACAACCAGTTTCGAACGGTGGAGCCGATCCAAGACGTCATCGTGAAGGTGAATCAACAAGGCAGCCCCGTCCGCGTGCGTGACGTAGGAACTGTAACGGATTCCTCGGACATTCAAACAAACATCGTTCATACCGATGGAGCTAGATCGGTATTTCTTCGCGTCAACAAACAACCGCTGGCCAATACGGTCGCAGTCGTCGACGCCCTACGCACCGCCCTGCCGAAGCTATTCGGAATCCCTGAAGGAGTGAAGCTCGGTATTTCGTTTGACCAGTCTCTTTACATCCGTCAATCCATCCGCAATCTGATCGAACAGGCCATTCACGGCTCATTGTTGGCCGCGGCCGTGATTTTTATCTTTCTACGAAACGTGACCAGCACCATGATCATTTCCGTAGCCATCCCGCTGTCAATGCTCGTGACGTTTATCGTGCTCTATTTCACGAATCAGACTCTCAATATCTTCACGCTTGGTGGGCTCGCGCTGGGAATCGGCAGGCTTGTGGATGATTCCATCGTGGAACTGGAGAACATTCAGCGCCACGTCAACACCAACCCCGACCGGTGGAACGGCATCCTCGATGCTGCCCGAGAAGTCGCGATGCCGATCTTTGCCTCGACCGTGACGACCGTCGTCGTGTTTCTCCCCATGTTTTTCGTTGTCGGTATCGCGCGCCTGTTGTTGATTCCGTTGACCATCACGATCGCGATCGCGCTCTTCACGTCATTCCTTGTCTCTCGCACAGTGACACCGGCGCTGTGCTATAGATTTCTCAAACCTGAGCAAGACGCACGTCGCGCCATGCCGAGTTGGCTTGCGGTAGTGATGGAGTGGAGCCGCACCCGCTATGAATCGCTGGATCGAGGTTACGAAGACTCGCTGAAGTGGATCCTGGGACATCGCAAGATTCTGATCATCGCAGTCGCTTTGATTTTCCTTGGATCGCTCACCTTAATTCCTCTGATCGGAACCGAGTTCCTGCCGGTTTCCGACGAGAGCCAGTTTCGGATTGTCTTAAGGGCACCGGTCGGCCAACGGGTTGAAAGGACTGAACAGCAAGTCTCAGAAGTAGAACGGGTCATCCGGGCAAATATTCCCGCTACTGAACTGCAGACCATCATCTCCAGTACCGGTGTCCTGTCCCAAGGTCGTTCGTCTCTATTCAACCCCAATACCGGCCCTCACACCTCTTCGATTCAAGTGTATCTCGTCGAACCGTCGAAGCGGACAAGAACTCAGGTTGAGATCATGAACGATGTGCGCCCCAAGATCGTGAAACTGTTTCCTGGCGTCTCGATGTATTTCGACCCTGGAGGTCTTGTCAAGCGTGTCACCAGCTTCGGCTCCCAAAAGGCCGTTGATGTGGAAATTTACGGACATGATTTTGGAACGGCAAGGAAGGTCATCGCACGTGTCAAAGAGATCATGGAGCAGACTCCCGGCCTGGCCGATGTCGAACCAAGTCGGGAGGAAAACTATCCGGAAGTCAACGTGACAGTGGATCGAGAGAAAGCAGCTTTGCTCGGGATCAGCGAAACCGATGTGGCCAATGCCGTCCTCTTTTCCTTGAATGGGAACGGTCAGACCGATCCCATCATTTACACCGATCCACAAAGCGGCAACGAGTACTTCATCAGCGCGTGGCTGGCGGAAGCACACCGAAAAAGCCTCACCGATTTGGAGAATATTCTTCTCACCACCAAAACCGGTGAGCCGGTCCTACTCAAGAACGTGGCTTCACTCAAGTTGAACGCGGGGCCGGTGAAGGTCGATCGGAAGCACTTTCAGCGCGTGATCCACGTTACGGCAAATCCGACCACTCGAACGCTTGGCGAGATTGCCGAAGATCTCGAGTCGGCGTTCGCCAAACTCCAGCTGCCGGCAGGATTCAGCATCAAACTGGCCGGGCAGATTCAGCAGCAGCGGGAAACATTTGAAGGATTGCAGTTTGCCATCGTTCTCGCGCTCATGTTGGTCTACATGGTCATGGCCGCTCAGTTTAAGTCGCTCATCGATCCATTCATCATCATGTTCGCCGTGCCGATGGGTTTTCCCGGGGTCATTTTGATGCTGTTCTTGACAGAAACGACGCTGTCCACCTCCTCAATGATGGGCATCATCATGATGTTTGGGATTGTGGTCTCGAATGGAGTCTTGCTGGTTGACTACACCAACGTGCTCCGTCGAAGAGGATACGCACTTCACCAGGCCGTCGTCACCGGCGCACGAACGAGGCTGCGTCCGATTCTCATGACCTCGCTGGCCACGGTCTTCGGACTCCTCCCCATGGCAATCGGACTCGGAACCGGTGCTGAAACCAACGCGCCATTGGCACGCGCGGTCGTCGGTGGGTTGAGTGTTTCCACCCTGCTCACGCTGTTTCTCGTCCCGACGATGTATGTAATCCTGGAGGAGCGTTTCCCTAGAAGGTTTGAGGAAGAGCCGTACGATTATCGGTCGGTGTCAACTGAAGCAGTTCCTGCTCCCGAGTAGCTCTCTCAATGCTCCACAATGTTGGGAAACAAGGATTTGAGTTGCATGGCCAACCCAATATCTCCCGTGATCCGCAATCGCCCGGACATGGCCATGGTCATACTGCTAAGCTGCCCGTTGAGGATCCGAATACAATCTTCTCCGGCCATCGACAACGTCACATGCGGATCGTCATGGATTCCATCCTTCACGACACAGCTTCCATTTTGCACCAACAATTGATATTGCCCGCCTTGGGCTCCTTGAAGATCGAACTGGTATACCGCATCAACATCTTCGGCGGCATCTTTGTCCAGTTTTGAAGGAAGCGTGTCGAGCACCTCTCGTATCGTTTTCCCTTTCATGAATGGGCAAACTCCCCCGCGTGATGAAAAACTACGGGGGCGAACTTGATCCGCCCCCGAGTAATTTCTCTATTGGCTGAAACCTTTTAGTACCGGAGAGTGGCAGTCGCGACACTACGCCGGGCGCCGAAGAATTCCTTCGAAAAGGATTCGACAACTGCCGGATCATAGCCTTTGCAGCTGAAAATGTCGAGGTAGGCGTAATTGGTGTCGTTAGCAAAGTGCCCACTGATCAACGAAGTGGATATCAGCTGCACCATGGAATAGCCGGCGACGCGACCCTCGCCGAAATTTACGACCTGGCACTCGCCGAAGCGCTTCATCCCGATGAGCTCACATAGCTCAAAAACGTAGCGCTTGATAGAGTCTGCATCACGGATAAGATCGGGATTGCAATCGTGGAGATCGACTGCGGTGCAAAGTCCCCATGCCTTGCCGTTTCCCACCATGTCTTGAACAGGTCGGGTCGCAGCTGCAGGGGCGTCGGATGGTAAGATCGTGGATTCAGAACTCGGCGAGGTGCTCATAGGAGGTCGCTACCTTTCTGTCAGAGGGTTGGGCACAATGGACTATCCATTGCGTGAACTATACCATGTTTTTCTTAATGCACACGTCCCGGTAAGAAATATTTTGGCCCTGGGCAGGAAGTTATCCGCATTCGGTTGACAAGGTCGCGTCGCTCAGGAACAATACGTTCTCAATGGGTACTCTTTCAGACACGCCTCGGATTGAATTACCCGATCGCCTCTGCACCTGGTGCAAAGTACTCATGACGAAGCGACTGGTGGGGGGAAAACAGTTCATTCATTACACCTGCCCAAAGTGTATTTTTCAGCACACACGCCGCCTGGGAACCAAGCCCTAACCAGTGTAGAACACCCCTACCATCTAAACCTCCCAGGGCCGGATCGAACAGCGACAGCTCAATCGAGGCAGATGGACCTGTGCGGGAAAGTAGAAACCATCTAATGGTCTAGCAGGATTGGAAGAAACCCGGCCATGAATGATGATCGGATCGGGCTAGCCACGGGACACACTTCCTTGGACGTGATCTTCGAGAATATGGATCAACCGTTCTCGATCTTCAGCGCTGATCGCCATGATTTTGGTACCTAACTTAAGTGCGCGCGCTTGGAGAAACCGCTAGATTTTCCTGCCTACAAGAGCCCGCACTTCTTCCATTCGTCGCCGATTGACACCAAGGTCGCTGTAGCCTGTGCGGGAAGCAGAGCGGAAGTGGACGGTTTTGGTGTCGTCGTCGAAAAGAAATTCGACATCATCGACGAACCGAAGGAGCAGGGAGGTGAATTCGTAATGGAGGTAGGACTCGTCTTCTTCGACAAGTTTAGTCCGAGATAGCGAATTGACCACGGCCTTCAGCGCCTCCTTCGCTTCAGCCCGAGGCTTTGTGTAGCGAAACGGCGTGATAGCATGGCCTTCGTCTGTCGCCTGAGTCGACACGCAGTTGGGGCTGTCAGGACATGGAGCAAGAGTTCGCCCGCTCATGGAAAGGTTACTGTACATTCTTCCGCGATGGCTCGCAACCGGGTACCTGTAAGCGGTACTGCCTGCTCTCCGAACTGGACAACCGTCGCCCCCTGTTCATTCAAAAATTTGTCGCCACCGAACCGTTCGATAATCTGGGCTTAATACGACACCGTCGCCAGTCTCGGCTGTTCTTCCGTTTGGTTCAGGACCCTCACGGCAACCCGTCCGATGATCCGCCCATCTTCGGTCTCGACATCGACACGCCAATCACCCGGATCAAGACCCCGCTTGAAGCTGTAGGCACGATAGCCGCCTTCGCGCCCGCCTGAGATTTTGAGTGGGATTTTGTCCGCATGTGTAAAAAGCCGACTGTCGTTCGGACGGTAATACCAGTGGTGGTAGATGGTCGTGTTGAGATCAACAGGAGCGAACACCGCCGTGAAACAATAGATCGGCTCCTCGGCCGGGAAAGTCGTGTCCGAGCGCTTCCAAAATTGATACCACTGCTTCTCAAAGAATAGCTCAAACTGGCCATTCGTTCGCTTGATATCATGGTAGATGCCGCCGTGTTTGAGCGACAGCGGCACCGGCGGGATCCAATTCAGAAAGTAAAATCCAACCAGTACCGTGACGAGCGCCACGGCGGGCGCCGTCACGCTGAATGTTTCCCGTGCTGACTGATCCGGTCTGTTGCGATAGACCAGTTGAACCAAATACAGCGTCACACCCAGGCTCAAGAGAGCGCCGAGCAAGAAGATCACCACATTCATCAAACCTGTGATCACAGGCAGAAAGAAGGTGAAAAATGCGAAACTGACTACTGTATACAAACCGACCAAAATTTGAAGATTGGATAATCGGTCGCGCAAGAACTCGTTGGTCACTAAGAGCACGATGAGCAGGGCAAAGAAGATCGCCGTGCCGGTGAACGTGGCGCTTTGAGAATAGAAAATCGCATACGCGCTAAAGAGGCCACCGAGAAGGAACTGGCTCGCCATAGGGTAATAGGGACGGGCCTCCCATGCCCACCGCGTACATTGGGGACCTGAGAGGAGTTGTGCTCGCTCTGGTGGAGATTCAATACTCAATCGCCCCGTCAATACGATCAGGGCACCCAGCAACACCAGGTAGAGCAACAGAACCAGATTATCCAGAAGCCGATCGATTCGCGAAAGCGTCACGGTGTCGTAGCTCACACCGCAGAGAAAAAATACTGCCGGCATGAATGGCTTAGCCAGAACGGACTGGAGCTTCGCGAATGGACTCATCCTCCCACTCTGTGAAATCCCGTTCGATTGTTCAATGAAAACATTGAATTCTGCGGGAGCCCGCACCGCTTCAGAAACAGGATCCTGGGGCTGCTCAACCGGCATTCTTGTCAGACAAACGCCGGGAGCGGCGCATACACGACAGGATGGCCGATAAGTCGTTCTAGCCATGGAGCCATGGCATCTTCCGAGAGCGGTGCGTGATTCAGGCGAGCTTCGATCTTGTACTGTCCGTTGACCCCGACAATCCCGATGATCACCGAAGCCTCCTCACGTTCAGGCAAGAGGGTCTGGGTCTGAAATTCACAGAGCGTGGCATACAGAATGCCATCAGGCTGGATCGCAGTCAAAATCTCAGGCAGATCGTCCAGCGGACAATGCACCGAACAGCGATAGGCGTACCGCGCACCTGGTTCAATGGCTTGGAATTCCGCCAGGGCTGCTTCGGAAAATCCCGTGAGATAGGCCCGAACTCCCGCCGGCTCCGGGTTGAACGTTTCCGCCAACTTGCTGGCCGGCACGAGGAACTCAAACGCGTCCTGGGTGTTGTATTCGAACTGACAGGGGCCAAAGGCATCAGGCCACGAGCAGAAGAAGGGTACTGATGCATCAGAAGGCTGCAAGACCACACCCCTCTTCTCCACATGCGTTTCAATCGGCAGGTCCAAGACGGCGATCGCTTCCAGAAATGCCGCGCGGCGCTCATCCAACCAGCGCGCCCGTTCGGCATCGCCGCGTACCTCCCCCGGCGTAATCACTGCCTGAGTCTGAAGCCGAATACGGATGAACGAGTGGGCATGCCGAAACCCAATCCAGAACATGCCCCGCTGATCGTGAAGCTGCAGCACCTCTCGAATTCGCCAGGGATGGCTGATGGAGCAGTAGGTCCCGACATCTTGGTGGCGTTGATAGACCGTATGGTAGGCGCCGGAAAGGAGGAAGAAATCACCACGCCATCGTTCCCTGATGTGAATGAGCGTAAGATCTTCCGTCGCCCAGGGATCAAGTTGATCGAACTCGTCCGGAGACCCGACCGTCCACTCCTCGACGTAGCAGATCACATCCTGGGCAGGGACGGCCGGCTTTAACCCGAGCGTAGCGAGACGATCACCTACAGCAAGAGCCTGACTGAAGCTCAGTGGCGTCGTTGTTTCCCACCGCCGCTCTCGCACGGATGAGTTCCTTTTGGTGGTCCTTGGCTGGAGACGAGAGATCAGCAGGCTGTCGCCTCCTACCAGACGGGCTAGGCTTCACCGGCAACTCCACCAGTTCATTGCTCCCGAACTGACCGCAGCGCCTTGTCCTCGATCGTCGTATCACTAATCAGCCGCTCAATGCCATCTTTGAGCGTAACGGACAACTGTTCCTGAATATCCTCCTCGCTAAACCAGAACACCGTCCGACTGCGACCTCCTTCAATGTTACGAATCGTCGTACTCTGGTCGGCCTGGTTCTTCGCCACCACCTTGAATCGACTCTTCGTGTCGATCACGGTGGAGCCGACACGACTCTTCGCGCTCGCGGAAAAATCCAGCACCTGTCCGGTGATGACGATGTCGGCGTCCGGCACAGATCCCGCGGGAGCCACACGCACATCCCACACTCGATCTCCCCATCCACGCGTTCGTAGCCGATCGGCGAGTCGCTGGGTGATCACATTGGCCAGCCGTTCACCGGGGACATTGAAATACGTGGTTCCTCCCCAGAGGTGCGTGCGAAGACCCACACGGCTTTTGTCCGGCCGTCGATCGTCAAACGGTTCAATGGCGATCTTAACCGGCTCGATGTCGGTCACCTGCACCATCGGCGGCTTCTCACGCAAATCCAGAGCTCGCACCGTTCCCGTTCCCCGACAACCGGCCAGCATGGTCACGACCATGACGGCACAACCTAGAATCCGCAAAGGCGATGGCTTCACAGGCTCCTCCCTGTCAAAGGTCAACGATCATGGATGCTTAGTCTACCCAAGTTACGGTTCGGAGACAATCATCATGGAAGACCTACAGGGTGACGATGGGTAGCATCGATCGAAACGTACTACACGCCACCTGAGCCAACTGCCCGGTCTGAATCTTCGAGTCGCTAAACGGCACACACCGCACAACCTTCATAAACGAGCGTTCCGCCAGCACAGCCGCGACCTGGGCCTTACGATCATGGGTAATCGGCAGGGTATAGCCCTCGCCCCGCTTCCACTCCCACAGCGACGGGGCCAGCGAAAGCTCCAACTCATGTCCGGCAAGCTGGTGAAATCGGCCAAGGAACTGCCGTTTGTACTGTGGAATTCCTGCGCCTTTGAGCAACAACGCGCAAGTAACATGGTGTCCCCACCACACGAGCGTGCGGAACGTGAACGCGTTCAAGCCGGCAAAGTGTTTAGGGCAATCCAGGTACTGATACGGAAAATCCTCAAGGTGCTCTCCCTTCACCAATTGGTAAAGCGTTGCATCGAACCCTGGAGGAGTGACAAGTGAGAGGCCTGTAAGTTCTTGTTTTAAGGCGTCGTGCGTCGTTTCAAGCTGAGCTCGTATTTTTATCGTGATCGCAGCTTTTTTTCGAAATAACTGGGCATCGGCCAACAGCGCGGTCTCTTCATCGGTAAACAATAGAGAGTGAGACATGATGATCGCGATGTGAAGGGATGAGGCCCCCTTCTCTCAACTCCTGGTTATTTCTGCCGTGTTTCAAATGTCGCAACCGACAAGTCGTAAAGACGTCGACAGTCGGCGCAGCGCAGCCGCACCAGATCCAGAAAGACGTCCATCTCACGAAGCGAAAGCGATGCCGGGTGCGTCGCGACACAGGCCTTGAGGAATTCTGTGCCAGGCGGCTCGTCCCGAAGGATGTCTACTTCGGCCGTTCGTTGCGCCGAGGGCCCTTTCGACACAACAGTGGTGGTCGCGAGATGATGGATTGACTTGCATGAGCTACAGGAGAGAATCAGCCCGTTCTCATCTGTCATTCGCTTGACGGTCACACACAGCGGGTGAACCGACCAACACTGTTGAAGAAACGCTCCACTTCGAATGATCTGTGCCATGATCAGCTTAATGAACAGTCACGCGATTTACGCTGTCGTCAGCAACGGTCTGCCGACTCATCGCGGGAATCACACACGAGAAGAGCCCTACCGGCGTGATCCGATGCCGCTCAATCAGAACAACGGGGCCTTCACGCACGGAATGGTTCTGGGAGAACTGCTGGGCCGTGTCACGTCGGAGCGTAGAGGACGGGGCGTCGAACCGCAACTCATGACGCGGCGGCCACAGGAGGCTCGTCCTTTTTCGGGGGAGACGGCACGATCCCCTCCTGAACCGAACGACACGTCTTACATACCCGTGGTCGGGCCTTCAGAAAGGAGACTTTTCCGCTGGCAAGGCAACTATAGTGGACAAATTCGTCACAGATCGTGCACCGGGACCAGCCTCCACGCAACATGGTCTTGTCGCGATAAAGGTCATCTTTGCAGACCCTACAATACCGAGGCGAGGCTGCAAGCAGCATCGGTTCCCATTCACCACCAGCTTTTCGAATGCTCATAGCGCGCGAGTATAGCGGGGCGATCAGCGGAAATACAAGCAACGGAGTCGGGCTTCCGAACTCAGACCCCAAGCTTGAAACTCTGCTCAATCATCTCCGCAGCACGCGGAGCCCCGCCGCTCGCCTGGATGGAGTCCCGAACGCGCTCGGCAGCCGCGCGGTAGAACGGGTTCGACCATACACGGATCACTGTGCGGCGCAGCGTCTGGGGAGTCACGTTCTTGTGGGCGATGGCCTCGCCGGCCCCGACCCAGGCGACGCGGGCGGCAATCCCCGGCTGCTCATTCGTGATCGGAACCGCTACTATGGGAATCCCGGTGGCCAGCGCGTCGAGGACCGTGTTCAGACCGGCATGAGTCACCGCGATGACAGACCTGCGAAGCAGCTCCAATTGGGGAGCATATGGGACGACGACCGGGCAGCCTGGGAGTTCGCCGAGTGCCTCCGGGACAACCCCATGACCAGTCGAAATGACCAATTGGGCGTCAAGCCCTTCGCACGCCTCTGCGATCACCCGGAACATTCCCGCGACACGGTTCTGGAGCGTCCCAAGCGAGGCATAGATCAGTGGCCGTCCATCAAGCTTTTCCCACGGGAACGAAACCGGTGAATACCCGCCCGGTAGCCTGAGTGGTCCGACGAACCGGACGTGTTTCGGCAACTCACGCCGAGGGAACTCGAAGACCTCGGGTTGCTGGCTGATTTGCAGCCGACCGGACCAGATATCTGCGATCCGCGCCGGGACCGACAGACCAAGCCGACGGCGGTGGTCCCGGATCCGTGCCAAGATGGGAGCATACAGGCGATTTAGTCCCACCCACGTGATCTGGTTACGGACCCTCGCCCACCACGTGTCTTGGGGTTGCCAATGGGTGAAGAACGGCGGAGCCATCGGATCGGTGTGCAGGATGAGTGCATTACACACCGTCGCGAACGGGAGCCCTAACTGGTCGGCTACCGTGCCGCCGGGGAAGGACGCCTGATCGACCACCAGAGCGGTCACACCGATGGCACGAGCCGCAGACGGACCGACCTTCAGAATGGCCTCAGCCGCACGTGCGCCTATCGCAAACGTGTGCTTGAGTGCCGCCCGGCCCTGCAGCGAACCTAGCTGCTCAAACGAGGCGCGGTACTGGTCTGGCGTGAAGACCGACCCACCCAGAGGGACGACCTCGAACCCCGCTGCCGCAACCGATGCGGGAGGGTCGCCCAACAGGAAGAATGTGACCTGGTGTCCATGCGCGCGAATCGCATCGGCCAGCGCCAGCATCGGATTCAAGTGTCCCGATGCATTCGGGCAGATGACGCCAACATGACCCATCAAGTACCCCGTACGACTTCACGACCTTTCCGCGGCTGAGCAATGATGAGACGTAGCTACATCAGCGGTAGGCTATTGAGGTCTATACGTATACCACTCTTCGGAGATTCGCAAGGCACCAGGCCAGGACGTGAGCATCCGGCAATGTTGGCAGAGGGTTCTACTCACGAATCTCCAGCGACAGAATGAATGGTGTCAAATCGAAAAGGCGCAAGCCGCTGCACGAAGCAACATGGGGAAGACGTGAACTGCGAGATCTCACTCACATGGAGGACTGTGAGATTCAGGGATGAAGAGGAAACGTGGCTATGCAGGCCTGCAAGATGCGACCTCAACCTTAAAGACCGATTGCCTCTACCTCGTTTGACTCATTTCCTCTCGTTTGTTACTCTCCGCGCGAGTCGGTGCCAATCCCCCAATACGAGTGAGACTTCATGAATATTGCCGAGTATCTCGAACATAAACGCATCGAGGTTGACCGTTTTCTCGACTTTGTAGCTCCACCGGCTGCGGTGCCTCCGACCACGTTGCATGAGAGTCTGCGCTATAGTCTGATGGCGGGTGGAAAGCGGGTGCGGCCGATTCTGACGATCGCGGCAGCGGACGCGTTGGGCCAAACGCCGCCCGGTCTGATGGCGGTGGCCTGCTCGCTGGAACTCATCCACACTTATTCGCTGATCCACGACGATCTGCCGGCGATGGATAACGACGACTTTCGCCGTGGGAAGCCGACCAATCATAAAGTGTATGGCGAAGCGATGGCTATTCTCGCCGGAGATGCACTACTCACGATGGCCTTCGACCTAGTCAGCAGGCCGGACCTCATGAAGGGCTGCGACCCCATGCGGCAAGTTCGCATCATCCAAGAGTTGGCCTTTGGCTCCGGCAATATGGGCATGGTGGGTGGCCAGGTGTTCGACATCCAAGCCGAAAACAAGGATATCGATCTTCCAACCCTGCAGAACATTCACAAGCACAAGACCGGTATGCTCATTCGTGCCGCAGTCCGCATGGGCGCAATTGCCGCCGGAGCGGGCGACCGGCAACTCGACGACATGACGGGGTATGCCGAAGACATCGGTCTGGCGTTTCAAATCGCCGACGACGTGCTGAACGTGACGGGGACGCGCGAAGAGCTTGGTAAAAATCCCAACACCGATGCCGAACGTGGGAAGAAAACCTATCCGACGTTCTATGGCGTGGACGGGGCGAAAAAACTGGCTGATGACTGTGTCACCCGTGCCATTAGCCGCCTCTCCTCCTTTGGCCCCTCGGCTGATCCCTTGCGCGAGATCGCACGGTATATCACTTCCAGAAAGAACTAGTCCTGAGTGCATGAGACATGAGTGCTGACTTTCGGAATAACCCCCCTCCTCTCTCCCGCTTCACTCGAGACTCAGCACTCAGCACTCAGCACTTCTTATGAAGGCACTCGTGACCGGAGCAACTGGGTTTGTCGGGGCCGCCGTGGTTCGCGCTCTGCTTAGGACCGGGGGGGAAGTCCGTGTCATTGCCCGCCCAGGAAGTGATCCAACCAATCTCCAGTCGTTGAACATCGACACAGTCGCCGGCGATCTCCGCGATAAAGCGTCACTCCGCCGGGCCCTTACCGGTTGTCGCCACCTCTATCATGTTGCCGCACACTACGCGCTGTGGGCCAAAGATCCATCGATCTTCTATGACATTAACGTGGTCGGCACCAGAAATCTGTTGGAAGCCGCGCGTGAAGTGGGAGTCGAACGCACGGTCTATTGCAGCACTATCGGCGCGATCGGCTTACCGCCTGGAGGAGGACTCGGAACGGAAGAGACACCGGTATCACTCGAACAAATGGCCGGCCACTATAAACGCTCGAAGTACCTGGCTGAGCAGGAGGTGCACAAGCTGGCGAAAGAGGGATTGCCCGTCGTCATCGTCAACCCCAGTGCCCCGGTCGGCGAGCGCGACGTGAAACCGACCCCGACGGGTCAGATCATCGTGGATTTCATGAAAGGCCGGATGCCGGCCTACATTGAAACCGGTATGAACATTATCGATGTCGATGACGTCGCCACCGGCCATCTGCTTGCGATGGAGAAAGGCCGCCAGGGTGAACGCTATATCCTTGGCGCTAAGAACCTCTTGTTACGCGAAGTGTTTGAGATCCTCAGCACCTTAACCGGCGTCAAAGCCCCGGCCCTAAAATTGCCGAGGGGCGCGGTGCTTCCACTCGCCTATCTCAATCACTGGTTGGCCAACCTGACCGACCGACCACCAAGAATTCCGCTGGAAGGGGTGAAGATGGCCAAGTACAAAATGCACTACGATTGCAGCAAGGCGATCCGAGAACTCGACCTGCCGCAACATCCCCCCGAAGTGGCGCTAGAGAAGGCGGTCCGATGGTTCAAGACTCACGGGTACGCATAATCACAACTGCGTAAACCCTGTTCATGGAAGCTGTCACACTTTTCCTCAAGACGATCGTCCTCCGACCCTATGTTTTTATCTTCCTTGCCGCGTTTCTCTTTTCTGCCATCAAACTGATCGGCTGGCCACGGACATGGCGGTTCTGGCTCATCAGCTGGATCACGGCATTCATCTGCGAACTTTCATCGACCCGAACCGGTATCCCCTTCGGCTGGTACTTCTACAATGGCTCGACCGTCGGCCAGGAACTCTATGTGTTCGACGTGCCATTCATGGATTCCATCTCGTTTAGTTTCCTTCTCTTTGCCTCCTACTGTGTTGCGCTCGGTCTCTTGCTCCCGTTCCATTCTTCTTCAATGGCCGAGCATCTCCCTCTCAAGCCATTACGCTTCGAGGTGAAGGCCCGCACGAGCTGCTCCGTCTCCGCGCTGACCGCTTTTCTGTTTGTCTTTATCGATATGGTCATAGATCCGGTCGCGTTACGAGGCGACCGCTGGTTTTTGGGCAAGATTTACTACTATCCCGACCCAGGCTGGCACTTCGGTGTTCCGATGGCCAACTATATCGGGTGGGCGGTGGTGGGGTTGATTTCGCTCGCCATCTATTTTTTGCTGGACCGCCGCCTCGCCCCCCTCTCGTCACCACATCCGATCACGCAGCGGCTCTTGCTCGGAATCGGGCTCTACTACGGAGTTTTAGCCTTCAACCTCGGTATGACGTTTTGGATCGGAGAATCGCTCATGGGCATGAGCGGCCTGTTGATGCACTCGCCTTTCTTGGTCTTTGTGATCGCTCGCCTCTCCAATTGTCGACGGTTCCAGCCCACCCTATGATGGAGTGGTATTCGCCTGGAAGAATTTGTATAGTGGAGTGAGATGATGCTCGAGTCTCGAGGGTAGGAGCACTTCCGCTTCGATTCGCTGTCACGATGAGGGCCATCATCTTTGCCGGATTAAGATATGTTTCTGAGCGCCGATCGGTTGACAAGAGCCAGTATTATACTATTCATCACACTTGGAGCACTCACTGCAGGCTGGACCCAGGCAGCGGATCTGTTGCACGTACTCGGCATCGTGACAGCCATCGATGTCAAGCACATAGAAGTCAAGACAGCCAAAGGGCCGGTCGTTTCCGTGCTGCTTGACAAGCAGGTGAAGTTTAAAAATAAGAACAATCCCAAATCGGTCGACCCGCCCAAGGTCGGTGACCGTGTCATCATTGAGGCGACAAAAGACAAGCAAAAGGTGACTGCAACCGTCGTTCATTATTCACCGATGCGAAACCCTTCAATCACTCGGTAGCCGATGCCTGGCATTCGCTTTTCTCGCGTAGTCCACGAATCACCGTTCCACGGCGGCATCCGCCACGCCCTCATGCGCGTGTTCATCACCGGTATTGCGGTGTTCCTGGCGATCTCGATGGTCCCAGGGCTCGAATCGGACGGTTTCACGTCCGGCATTGCGGCGGTCCTGGTGCTGACGTTCTTGAATCTGATCCTTCGCCCCGTTCTCTTCCTGCTGACCTTACCGTTAATTGTTTTTACCCTCGGACTGTTCCTGGTGGTCTTGAACGCGCTGTTGTTGGAATTCACGGCGTTTCTTGTGAAGGGGTTCACGGTTTCTGGATTCTGGTCGGCTGTCGGTGGCGCGCTGGTGATCAGTCTGGTGACAACCGTCCTGAACAGCTGGACTGTCGACCGCCATCCCCACGTGGAAATACACGAGGAACAGCGCCGCCCTCCCAAGATCATCAATCCGGATTGATGAACGCTCACGCGCCGCTTCCCGATTATCCGGCCCATTCCCAGAAACCGACTATGATGAACGAACCACTTTGCCGCAAGTACCACCAACCAATTACCGGACGTTTCTACGTAGGCCTCATCCTTCACTTTCTACACTCTATCGCACCGATGCTCTTGCTGCTCACCTATGCACCTGTGTGTTTCAACAGCAAACAAGCTTCATGCCGTAGGAGATCGAGCCCTTCTCACATAAAGCAACCTTTAGTCATAGAATGGTACGGCCTTTGCTCTAAACGGACCAGCGCACTCGCAACCACTAAGGAGGGTTACATGGAGTCGATCGTGTCAATCCGACAGTCATCGAGAGGTCGCGGAATACAGCGCTTCTCGTTCTTCCGCTCACGCACGATAGGTCTCTGTCTGTGCGTTGCAGCACTCGGTACACCAGCTGTCGGAATCTGCGCCTCGACGCCCGCTCAACCACCACTTCTCATTGAAAGCCCAAGCGACATTCCCCCAGCAATCGCCCAAGCCTTTCCGTCACCTCAGATGGCCAAGCGATGGATACGGCGTCATCAAACCGTGGCGCTCAATCCGACTGCGTTGAATGCGATACGCCACGCTCGCAAAGAAGAGAAAGCCTCGGTAACACTGGACCTCTTCGAGGCCGGAACTCACACGCTGGAGTTCGACGAGCTGCAAACCCACCTCAACAAGGCCACGGTGTGGCATGGACGCCTGCAGGAAGACTCGGAGAGCGATGTCACGTTGGCGGTGCGCGGCAGCAAGATGGTGGGGACGATCTACTCGAACCAGCGTCTCTATAAAATTGAGCCAACCGAGGACAACCGCCACCGTCTCGTCGAAATAGACGAAGAGGCCCTACCGCTGGATCACCATCCACTCGTGGTGCCTGATGACGGCACGCCTGCGGATCCTCCCGCACAAGAGCCCAACCTGGAACAACTGGATGCCGCTGCGTCCGCGACGACTGGTGCGGTGGCCACCGCTGCCGCAACGACATCGAATACGATCGTCGACCTGCTCGTTGTCTACACTTCAACAGCGCGAGCGAGGCAGGGTGGCCAGGCCGCCATGAATGCGTTGGTTGCGCTGGGTGTTGATCTGGCCAACCAAGCCTATAGTAACAGCGGAATCGCGATGCGACTCCGACTAGCCCGGGCCGCCGAAGTCTCCTATACGGAATCAGGCAACGTCAGCACCGATCTCACCCGTTTACGCAACACGACCGATGGCTTCATGGATCAGGTTCATCAATTGCGCAATCAATACAAGGCCGATCTGGTCGCCTTGATCGTGGATAACGGCGGAGGCTATTGCGGGATCGCCTATGTGATGACGAACGGCCCACGTGCCAGCTTCGGGAATTATGCATTTAGCGTGACGGATCGCGAATGCGTGGCACACAATACGCTCGCTCACGAATTGGGTCACAACATGGGGAATGCCCACGACCGGGCGAGCGGCGGAACCGGGGTCTTCGCCTACTCCTATGGGTATCGGGATACCGTCGGAAAATTTCGGACGATTATGGCGTACCCATGCCCCACTGTCTCCTGCCCACGTGTGAAGTATTTTTCAAACCCGAAGATCAAGATCAACGGCCGACCAGCCGGGATCGATCACAGGGTCAACCCCACGAACTCCGCGGACAATGCACGCTCGATGAACGAGGTTCGTAATATTGTTGCCGCATGGCGCACGGGAACCTCCACCTCCGCCGCTACGTCTCCCAATACCTTGAGGAATTCTCGTGCCAACTCATCCGCAGATTCTCCCAACGATGTGGGCAATGAATCGGATGACGAGCTCGACGATGAGTCCGACAACGATTCACTTGATGAGCCTCGCACAGAGTCTCGTGAGAAATCACGTGGACAGTCTCGCGTGCCGTTTCCATGAGCAATTGTAGACCGGAAGGACTGAAACCCGGTCCTTCCGGTCACCCGCTCAGATGTCGTCGTCTATGTGATAGAGTGAACGAATAAGACAGCTAATTCCAGGAGACGAGCGGTGTTCTACTTATTTCGATATCTTTTTCTCGTCGTGGCAGTTGGTAGCGTCATGAGCCAGATTGCATGGGCCGAAGAACCTCCCGCGGCCCAGAGCTTGTGGCGGACCGTTCTGATTCCTCCCCCCACCAACCAACCACCGCTGCCGAAGAAACCGTGGATGCTCGGAGATCGAGAGATTGCACTTGACCTTCCACTCCTTCACATGCTCAAGGATGCAGGGGCCCGACCTCTTCCTAAGATCACCGTGGAACTCTTCGACAACGTCAACCCTGTACTGGACGTGTCCTCCACGGTCTCCCGTATCAACGACACCAGTGTCGTCCGTGGGACCTTCAAGCCTCCGGTGCAAGGCGACTTCACATTTGTCATCACCGGCAATCTCCTGATCGGAACCATCCAGATCGGTAACCGACTGTATAAAACCGACCATATCGGCAACGGTCGACTCCGATTGGTTGAGCTCGATCCCGACAAAATGCCTCGGGACTGACACTCGTCGTCCTTTTCAAATCATCGATCCGAGTTGAGATGCCGACGAAACCTACCACTTCCTTTCCGTGAGCCACTGCGGTACGTATAGAGCCGCAATCTATGATGCCCTTACCCCCGCTAGAACCTTCGATCGGGTCGTTTCTCAGAGACCGTACTTTCCTGGCGACTCATCTCGCTGCTCAACCGGGATATGTACCAGAGGAACATCGTCACCATCATGATCGCCATATTTAATGAACCCCCGATAATTAAGACAGTCATATCACTAAACATAATATCCTCCCTCTTTCTTCGTATGGTCGTAAATGGTTGTCTAGGTCTAGAATCGGTGGCGCCGCCGATTGCATTCCTGTCACTTCTTCCCAACCAGCAACTCGCGTGCCAGCTCGTAATTGGTCTGTAGTTGCGCTGGATGTTTGGTTATAAGTTACGGAAAAAATGGCGAATGGCGTCAATCAGGGGAATAGTCCAACTCTTTATCCGAAGTTTGATGAGCAGAGGGAGTGGATGTGATCGATCCACCCCGTATCAGTTTCGATACGCGTGGACGGAGAGATGGCCACAGATTCTGTTGTTATGAACTGCTTGTCGGCAGCAGGACAATCACCAGCCTGGGTGGTGGCTGATGAGAGCCGAGTGCTTCTACGAGTTCCGAGAGAGTAGCTATTCGCGAACGTTCCGGCTACAATGCGCTCGCTTGTACTGGAACGTATGACGACGTCGACTCCTCAAGCCAAACCGGCACCGGAAACACACCTGCAACGGACGCTCAATGCCGCGCTGAACGACCTCGGCACGGATTCAGTCCTGGCGGCGATCTTCCATCAAGAAAATGGGCCACTGGTCGAACATGCCTCGCGAGGATTCACCCCAAGGGATGTTCAAGCGATCCTTCGCACCCTGTCGAATCATCGGGCCTCTGTTTTAACGACGACCGTGCAAGATCAAGAAAGCGGGCGCACGGTTCGCCTGCGGTTGATTACCCCCGGAGCCAAGTCACTGCTCGCTGTTCCTCTTCGTCACCTCAATCGCGTTTACGGCTGCCTGGTCATTGGGCGAAGAGAAGGCGCGGCGTTCTCTAAAAAGGAGAAGTCGCAGCTCGAACAAATGTGCGACGGCATGACCAAGGCATTGGACCGCGAAGGTCTCTTTAATACGAGCGTGGTCATGAGCCGGTCCTACGTCGCTCAGGAACCCTGCTCCCCGCAGCAAACCGGGGCGGACCTTTTTCCGGCGGTTATCAAACACTTCACACCGGAACTCCAACGCGAGATCGAAGCGGTCTTGGCTGAGGCCCATCAGTCCGTCGCCTATGACCGAGCTTGGGCCTGCTACTATGATCCACTGGCTGGAAACGTCGAAGTGTTGGGTCTTGCCGGCGATCTTAAGGGTGAACAAAAAGACGCAAAGAAAGAGTTAAAACCCGGTCAGCGCCTCACCCTGGATAGTTCAGCTGCGGGATGGGCGGTGCGCCATCGAAAGCCGCGTGTCGATCACGACCTGGCCTCCACGCAAGGCCGCTTTCTCGATCACAAGCATCTCTTCAGAGACCGGTTTCAGTCTTCGCTCGTCATTCCCTTTTTCGTCAAGGGTCAAGTCGGTGGAACCATTACACTGGGAGCCAAGGACTCAGACCGGTACCAAACCACCGATGCGCGCACACTGGAACCCGTCATCCTAAAACTCGCGGAACTACTGCAACCACCCGCGCTACAGGCTTCCATCCCTTTCATGGCGACGGATCCTGGAACAACAGGTCTCCCACCCCTCTCGAACGGGCCCTCGGAACCCGTCATTCGAAAGCAGGAACGCCAAGCCGCGATCGGCGAGTTCAGCGCCTTTTTAGCCACAGAAATCCGTGAGCCGCTGGCCTCCATTCGATCGCAACTGGAGGAAGTGACCGGCGAAGGGATTCTCGACTTCGATCCACAGACGCGCGTTGAGAATGCCATGCGTGATTTGATCCGGATCGAAGCCATTCTCAATGAAATCCTCGACTTCGCCAAACCACTCGAACTCAATCGCCATCTCTGCCGGATTCCGGAGGTACTCGAGAGTGCGCTGGTGGTGGTCGGCACCGATCTTGAGGCGACCCGCATTCAAGTCACCAAGGACTATGCCAATATCATCGCGCCCGTGCGCGGCGACGAAGCCAAGCTCCAACAAACGTTCTTGAGCATCTTCCGGAACGCATGCGAAGCCATGTCTCCCGGCGGTCATCTCCATATCCAAGTGACGCAACATCGGGCCGGACGCGGGCTCGAAGTTCAGATCCTCATCAAGAATGATGGAGTTCCCATCCCGGCTGAAATCGTCGACAAAGTATTCGAGCCGTTCTTTACCACCAAGAGCTCGGGCATCGGGCTGGGTCTCCCAAGCGTTAAAAAAATCGTTGAGGAACATGGGGGAGCCATTGCGATCGGCAGTGCGCCCGGTGAAGGGACGACCGTGACCATCCGCCTTCCCGGGGTCAGCCGTGGACCGGCCTTTCGACATCGTGGACGTGGCCGGCGTCCCCCTCGCCGACCGACCTGACGAGCCACACTTCATCGCGCCTCAACCATGCTTTGTTGGATCGCTCACAACGCCTCGACCGTGTCAACGCGGCAAGCTCCGTCATGTGCCTTGGTCTGTTTGACAGAAAAGCCGTCCATCGCTATGATTCTGCCCGCGCGCATGGGCCTCGCACTCGACAGCTCGGAGTGCATGATGGTCATTTATTCTTCTTTTTCCAAGGGAGAACAGGCATGAAACTTCTTACCGGTGTGCTTGCGACAGCTTCCTCAATCCTGCTGGCGTGCTCCGTCGCGTCGGCGAACCCGGCGCTGCTCCCCAAACATGAGGGCTACCCGATGCAGAACTCGGGCAGTCCTGTAACCGGCCAGCCGACCGCGAACGATCCCGGCCAGGCAAGCGCGGGTGGGGAATCCTCTCTGCTGAAGGCAGCGGGATTTGACGATCACCACAGCAAGCAAGAGCTCGTGAAGACGGACAATGCGAGGATCACCAAAGAGCAGGGTGCCGGCAGGCTTCCACACGTACAGGGGCCGGACATTAAGATTGCCCCACCGGTGACCTCTGCAACCAAGATCACCGGCGATCGCAAGATCGACTAATTTCTCATCTATCAACAGGGGAAGGCTTGGTCTTCAAGGCTTCCCCTGTTTCGCCCGTCCGAATTCTTTCCTTACCTGAAACAGTTCTTTTCACGCTCGTTTTGATCAACCTAAATCGCCAAGGTTTTTTTGCCCACGCTCCGGCATAATCCACGCCGATTCTGGGAAAGGTTCCGACCTGCCTTGCGGCGACTCGTTTGCCACGATCTTCAAACCAAAGGGCTTGTCCATTCGTCATATCGAGTCGATGCAACGACCGATCGATCTCCAGCTCGCGGCAGAGCTTCCCGGGTCCATCAATCAACTCACCATCGACTTCAATCGCTCGAATCAGCACGGCCGCGGGAAATTCAGGCCGCTCTGTCACCACATTCAACATGTGATACATGCCATAGATCAGGTAGACATAGGAGATCCCTGGGGGACCGAACAACACCTCAGTTCTCGCAGTCCTCCCCTTCGAGGCATGACAAGCCTTGTCCTCTGCGCCGACGTATGCTTCCACTTCGATGATTTTCCCCAGAATCGTTCCCTTCCCGTTCTCACGCACCAAATACTTACCGACCAGTGAGCGCGCCACAACCAGTGTGGGGCGATCAAAGAAGGATCGAGGGAGAGGCTTGAACGTCGACATGTCAACAGGTTCGTAAAATTGATAGGTGTTTCGACAGGCCTCTCCTGAGCCCGTCGAGGAGCTCAGCACGAACGGCCTGAGTATACCGAATGACCGGAAGCTTTTCCCCGTAATCAGCTAGAAGTACCAGGCCAGTCCCCCCATCACCGTCCGAGGATTGCCCGGTACAAAATGAATGTCGGTCACCCCCGTCGGCTCCGTCCGGAGCCGCGAGTCGAACGCAAAGATCGCCTGCTCCCACTTCGTATTGAACAAGTTTTGAACGAAGAGAAAGGCTTCAAGACGTCCATGTGGGAGTCTGACGGGGATACGATACCGCTCGGAAAGATCAAAGGTGATCCATGAGGGCGACTTGATACTTCGATCTTCGATGAGCGGCCGAACTCCGAGATAGGTCGCCTGCAGTTGAGAAGTCAGGCCTTCCGGCCATTGGAGAATCGCCGCGCCATAGGCCGTGTATTCCGGCGCCAGTGGAATGGCATCTCCGTTGCGAAATTCCGCGTGCGTCCAAGTGAAGCTGCCGTTCACATAGAGCGGGCCCCACACCTTGCCTCTGGCGGCCACTTCTACTCCCTGACGCCTGGTAGCTCCACGAATCTCCGTCGTCCCTTCGTCACCGATCAGGACAAGTTCCGACTTGAGATCCAATCGCCATGCTGTGGCGATCAACTCGAGACCCTCCGGCCCCCAGGGTCTTGAGCGAACGCCGACCTCGTAGCTGCGCGCTCTCGCCAGTGGAGCAGCGCCGATCGCCACCGCTGATCGAGCGTCATTGCTGTGAAACCCTTCGCCGTAGTTGACGAAGAATTCGGTCCTCGCCCATGGCCCGAGAATCATGCTCATTTTTGGAAGGACAATGCCGGAACCTTTTCGTGCGTCAGGTTGTTCGGCACAGGTCGCGCAACGGTTGTCCACGTCAATTGTGAAAAACTCTCCTCGTACCCCTCCGGAAAATCTCAGCCATGAGAGTGGCTGCACTTCCACCTTGACGAAAGGCGAATAGGACACCGTGCGGGCGTCGCTGTCGATCGTCGTGCCGGTCGGAGTCCTCAGAGTCTGAGTCCCCAATTTCGCATGAACGTCGTCGACTCTGGTCTGAAACCCCACGGTTCCAACGGTAGGCATGCCCAGAAGTTCGACCCGCTGTTTGAATCCGATGTCGCCGCCATAGATAGCCCGGCGATCGAATTGCGCAAAGCCGTCGCCGTTTACGGGATCATTCAGAAAAAACGTGAAATCCGTGAATAGATCCAGCCGATAATATTGGCCGTAGGCGTTCGCAAAAAACTGACCACCTGAGGTGGTGTCATAGTGATAGTTCAAGTTTCCCGTCGTTCGGAGTGTGTTGCCTCCTTCATACGGGTTGATGGAGCCGAACCGATCCAGAAGACCCGTACTTACGGCACGGAAAGGAATCTCTCCGGAGCCGTCCCATTTTGAATGGAGAAAGGTCGTCTTCAGACTCAGCTCGTCTCTTCCGGTCAGATTCGTTGTGACCTTCCCCATCAGATTAGTCCGATAATATTGATTGTCATTAAGATACGGGCCATTCGTGTAGAATCCTTCTGCGGCAAATAACGTGCGCACGCGGTCTTTAGTCGGAGACAGCATCAGCAAGTACCGCTGTGTGCTATATTCACCACCCGCTCCTTGAATGACCCCTTCCTTGACCATGTCGCGCGTCCGAAAGTTCACCGCTCCAGCCGTCACGAAATCACCATACTCCGGCAGGTAGGAACCCTTATGCACATCGACGCCCTGGATCGTCTCCGGGATAATGAAGTTGAGATCCGTGTAGCCTTGTCCATGCGCATGGGTGCGCAGATTGATCGGCATTCCATCGAGGAAGAAGCCGACGTCCGTCCCATGGTCGGCGTCGAAGCCCCGGAGGAAGTACTGATCCGCCTTCCCCGCGCCGCCGGAATGTTCAACGGCCACAAAGCCTGGGACCAGGCGAAGAACTTGCGCAGGGCGTCCCTGGGGCTGCAAGACAATTTCTTTGTCGGGGATGAATTGCTGAGAAGAAGCAGCCACCGGCTTTTCACCGAGGACTGCGACTTCCGGCACTTCCAACTCAGGTTCATCCGGGTCGTGGGCAAGCACGTCGCCGGGCAAACAGAAAGCCATGACGAGGCACACACGAGAGGCGACAAAAATTAATCGCTTGCTCACACTCTGTCTCATGAGATGACCCGCTAACGAAAGGATTTCCCCGTTGTCGTCATCGTCAGCTTGCCGTGTTTCACACCCTTCACCGATACCAGAGCATCTGCCACCTTTTTGATCTCCGCCCCCTTACCTTTCACCACCAGCACTTCAAGACAATGATTGTGATCGAGATGCACATGCATGCCGGACAGAATCTGCCCGTGATAGTCATGCTGAATGTCGGTCAACTTTCCAGTCAGATCTCGGACATGGTGGTCATAGACAAACGTGATCGTGCCGACCGTTTCCTTGTTCTCGTCCCACTCTTCCCCCACCAAATTGTCGCGGATCAGATCACGGAGCGCCTCCGACCGGTTCGTGTAACGCCGTCTTCGAATGTGACGGTCGAATTCCCCTAATAGCTTTCGATCTAACGACACTCCGAACCGGACCAACCCGTCCATAACGCCTCCTCTAAACTGGTAGCACGAAATGGCTTTTTGTAGCACTGACAAGCCGAACTGACAACCGTAAACTTACACACTGTTGTCTTTACGAAGCTTCCGGTCTGTTTGGATTCATGAAAAGCAGGCAAGCACTGGGAGACGACACACTATCGTAACATTTCATTTTGTGGCGAGGAAATCACAAACAGCAGACATCCCTCATCGGTTGATGTGTCATGGTGCACCGTACCAGATTCGGCACGATGATAGTCCCCGACCGCCATCGCACGACCGGCGATGGAGCAACCACCCTCGAGTACAAAGAGCTCTTCCACCTCGGTGTGACGATGAGGCGCATAGCTGGTGCCCGGAGCAAAACGAAGCAGCGTCGTGATTCTTCGTGAAACCGGATCGAAAGAGAGCACTTTGGCCGTCACTCCCGGAGCGATTCCACGCCAGATCCCCTCCGACGCCCTAATGTAGGTGAGCCCCTTGGTCGGCTGGTGAAAGGCGATCTTGGCCTTCCAGTACCGGACCCGCTCAGAGGTCACGGAACGAATCACAAGCGTCCGCAGGAAGTTTAAAACGGTTGTCCAGCACGATCGTAGCCGATTGGCTGGGGAATCGTCTTGAGGAAGCCGTTTCTCCCGCTCGCTTGCTATCCCCTCTCCCACCGGAACAGATGTTTCCCCTCGAACGTTCGCCGAGTCTCCGAGATCAAGCCGGACACTCGACTCTCCCTCGATTCGAGAAAGGAGACGCTCCCGTAACGCATCCCGAGGCATGACAGGAACGGAACCTAAGGCCAGCGTATCAGCCGCTAACTCGAACTGTTCGGCTTCGCGAGCGGCCTCCAACGCAATGTGGCTGACAAGCCGTTCGCGAAGGGTCGCGCGAGGAGCCACAGGAGACACGGCTGCAGCCAAAGCATCCGTTGTTGTTTGATATGCCGTCGCCGCTTGGCGCAAAAGCTGTGACTCCCCTTGAAGCCGCACGGCAAATGCCCGACGATCATCCTGATCCAGGATTCCCAGCGCATAGAGCATCGCCTGCTCTTCTAATTCTTCCGGCAACTTGATCTCGGTCACGGGACTAACCCCGTTTCATAGGGCGCGAGGGCTTCGCGCAATTTCATCATACCCAACCGAATTCTTGTTTTCACGGTCCCCAGAGGCAATTGTAGCTTCTCGGCAATCTCACTTTGGCTTAAACCATAGAAATACGCGAGAGCGATGGCTTGCCGCTGTTCCTCAGCAAGCATGGCCAAAGCCTTTTGCACATACCGTCGACGCTCTTGTCCTTCCACATCTTGCTCCGGCGTCTCATCGTCGCTGGCAAACAAATGCGCGGCATCCAACGATTCGGTCCGCGCATGTTCGGCGGCCTCGGCGCGAAACCGATCGATCGCCCTCGTTCGAGCCAACATCATCAACCAGGCGCCAGGTGCTCCCCGGGTTTGATCATACGTATGAGCTTGCCGCCACACCTGCGTGT
>CABVRV010000026.1 GCA_902500755.1 uncultured Nitrospira sp. | reverse complement strand
GTGATCAAATGAAAATTAATATCGATCATACGGCCGATCGCCCGTTCGAGATACCGCTCGGCCAAGGCTTCGTTGATGGAATCCTCCAAATACCGCTCGCGCGATAATTGAGACAACCGGGTCATCTTAGCCACGTCCTCAAGAATGAGGCTCATTTTTCTGGTGATGAGCTGGCGGTCGATCATGGACGAGAAGGCTCCGCCACCAGCGCCGACAGTCGCCTCGCGACAGACTGTCGTTCAAGCTCTAAGTAGGGCCGAAAGTCTTGGTAAGTTTTGAACGAGTACAGACGCAGCTGGGCGAATTCTTGGGATGTCCCAAAGAGCATCCGACAACCCTCCATGATTTTCTTCCGGAAGAGCGGATCTGCCCGATTCAGGATCGCCAAATCTACTTCACGCCCAGGAAACCGTGACTGCAAAGCATTCTGCATTTCCAGAATGGTCTCCAACGACATGTCAGGAGAATCGAGTTGCACCGCCAGGTCCACATCGCTGCGATCATGCGTTGTTCCTGTGACTGTTGAGCCGAACTGGAGGATAACACGGATGCCGAAACGCTGGGCAAGCTCCCTCAACCCCGACCCCGATTCTGTAATAGATTCCTCGCTCATCCGTCCACTCTGAGGATTATTATTAACGCCATAGCCTAGCCCAGACAGCGATAATTGTCTATGCGGCAAACGGAACTGCGCACCACGGCAGGCTCACGAAACATCCTGGAATCGCACTGAAAGGAATTCCGTCTTCGTCCCATATCCTCCTGTGAAGGCCGCCACGAAGCCGAGCGAACCAGGGGAGGAACCCATGGGGCAATACAACGACATATGCCAACCTGACAAATCCACCTTCTGGCGCGATCCCCGCCTCTATCAAATTGCCAGCCTTTCGATCCTCCTTCTCTATGGCCTCTTCTGGCTCGACTTCGACATCTCGATCTGGCAGATCGTCGTCACGCTGGGCGTAGCCCAACTGATCCAGTATGCCGCGACGAGATATTTCAACCTGCCAGTCTTCGACCCCAAGAGCGCACTGATTTCGTCTCTTTCCCTGTGCCTACTCCTTCGTACGAATGATCTTCCTGTTGCAGCCTTCGCAGCACTGATTGCGATCGGCAGCAAGTTTGTCATCCGCTGGAACAACAAGCATGTGTTCAACCCAACAAACCTTGCGCTGGTTGTCCTACTCAGCAGCGGCCTTGGTTGGATCTCGCCCGGGCAATGGGGGCAGGTGGCGTGGTTCGGCTTTCTGATCGCGTGCCTCGGCAGTCTCGTTGTCACCCGCGCAGCACGCGCCGACGTGACACTGGCCTTTCTTACATTCTACGTTGGCCTCTTGTTTGCTCGCGCACTGTGGCTTGGCGATCCACTCACGATTCCGCTGCACCAGATCGAAAGCGGCGCTCTGCTTATCTTCGCCTTCTTCATGATTTCCGACCCCAAGACCACGCCGGACTCCAGAATCGGCCGGAACGTCTATGCCCTCCTCATCGCACTCACCGCACTGTACGTCCAGTTTGGGCTCTTCAAACCAAATGGACCACTTTGGGGGCTCATCGCCTGCTCGCCGTTCGTTCCCTTACTCGACCGCATGTTTCCCGGTGCTCGATACGACTGGTCCAAGCCGACGACCGGTCACGTTTCTGTGTCCGTACCTTTGTCCTTGTCGCTTCAACCACAAAGGAGGTTTTCATGAGATACGTCATCGTGCCGACTGTCGCCTTTCTGATAGGGCTATTTCTTTGGAGCGCCGAGGCTTCAGCTTTTTGCGGGTTCTATGTCGGCAAGGCCGACACAAAGCTCTTTAATAAGGCCTCCGAAGTTGTCATCGCTCGCCACGACAGCAAAACTGTGATCACGATGGCGAATGATTTCCAAGGCGATGTCAAAGAGTTCGCGATGGTCGTGCCGGTCCCAACCGTGCTGGAGAAGGACCAGATTCATGTCGGTGATCCAGCCGTGCTGAAACATCTGGCTGATTACTCGGCGCCACGGCTGGTGGAATATTTCGATCCCAACCCTTGCCAGATGAATTATCCGGAAAGCCGGGCCATGGATATGATGGCCAAGGCAGTTGAGGCTCCAGCGAGACAAGAACCAAACACGGCGCTCGGCGTCATAGTCGAAGCGCAATACACGGTCGGCGAATATGACATTCTGATTCTTTCGGCCAAGGAAAGTCACGGGCTTGAAACATGGCTCAGCGAGAGTGGCTACAAGATTCCTCATGGTGCATCAAAGGTCTTACGTAGCTACCTCAAGCAGAATATGAAGTTCTTTGTCGCGAAAGTAAACCTTGTTGAGCAGTCGAAGCTTGGCTTCACTCATCTCCGCCCTCTACAGATCGCCTTTGAGTCACCGAAGTTCATGTTGCCCATTCGGCTCGGGACAGTGAACGCCGACGGCGCTCAGGAACTCTTCATCTATGTGCTGACGAAGCAAGGCCGAGTTGAGACAACGAACTATCGCACGATCCGGTTACCGGAAGCGCAGGAGATTCCGCTCTACGTGAAAGAGAAGTTCGGCGACTTCTACCGAGACCTGTTCACCCAGCAAGTGAAACGCGAGAGCGAGCGGGGTGTGTTCCTCGAATATGCCTGGGATATGAACTGGTGCGATCCCTGTGCCGCGAACCCGCTCTCGGCCGAGGAACTTCGCAGTTTGGGAGTCTTTTGGCAGGACAGCCCGAGCATCAAGCAACGAAGGGGGTTCATGCCGCAGGCGCAGAACGTCTTTCTCACACGCCTCCACGTCCGCTATGACGCCGCCCACTTTCCAGAAGACCTGGTGTTCCAGGAAACCTCCGATCGCAATAATTTCCAGGCACGCTACATTCTCCGCCACGCCTGGACTGGGACGGACGACTGTCCTGCTGCCACGACCTATCGGCAACAATTGAGGGAGCGTTATGAACGAGAAGCGCACACGCTGGCCAATCTGACAGGGTGGAACATCAACGAAATTCGTAAAGCGATGAACTTCGCCTCACTCACGGGTGGTGAAGACATAAAGTGGTACCAGCGGCTCTGGACGAATTAAGCAGGAAGCGGCAAGGCGAGGCCCGAGACAGGCCTCGCCTTTGTGTCTTCCTATCAACTTGAAAGATCGTTACGAAGCTACCCCTGAATGGAGAATGAGAATGCCGCAAGACTCACCGAGCTGTACGCAGTAACCACGCTGCTGTTCGCGCTGGGTGCCGGCGCTTCTCCCGAAACCTGTCCTACAGAAGGGTCCTGTCCATCTTTCTGATGCTCATGCCCTTTTGGCATCCCCTTCAGAAGATCCTCGTTCAGCTTCTCGAAGAAATCCGGCAGGTACTTCTGGAATTTCTGCAACTCTGTTTCTGTGTCCTCCAATACCTCGAATACGTGTTGTATGAGCGACGCAATCAGCGTGTCCTTCCCTGGTACAGTGAGATGGCTATCCTTGAACGAGTCCAATGACGGGGTGGGCGCCGTGGTACCGTTGGACGACAGCGAGATCGCCGCCCTCGTCGCAGGCGCCCCACCCGGGGTAACCGAAGACGCCGCCACGACCGTGACGGATCGTACGGCCTCTATACTTAAATCAAGGCTGGAGAGCGAGGCCAATCCGCGAAACCGTTCCGCAAGTGAGGCAGTATGGGCCAAGGATGCTTCATCCTGCCCCTCAACAAATCCGTGAAAGATGTTGGAGATCTTTTGTAAGAGTTTTTCGAGATCGCTCAGCTCTTGTTCGTTCAGGTCTCCATCGACTGTGATGCCGAAGTCTCGCCGAAGAGTAAATTGCGCCGACTCCACGCCGACACTTGCCGCTGCTTCCGCTGAGCCACCATGAGCGTAATGCCGACCGGCGCGAACGTCTGTCTCAAGATCTGCCGCAAGTCGAATGGTATCGCCTTCTACTGTCGTGATGCTCAGGCGACCTGAAAAATCGTTGGAAAGGTTCACACCACTGACTCCTGTCTCGATCCTATGGGTTCCAAGAGCAGCCGTCGAACGGAGATTGAAGAATTGATTTGGATCGATGCCCACTAGCGATTGGACCGGCATAGCTTGCCCCCACGTGATCGACGTAGAATGACTCGCTTGTCACTCCCCTATCGGCACCAACCCGGCTGAACTTAAGGACAGTGTGCTATAGTGAGTGGCACTGCATAGTCCCTAATGACAAGGAGGATTTCATGCGACATGTCCTAGGATGTATCCTGATCGGCTCGGCAAGCGTGATACTCGGCACAACCGGCTGCACCATCAAGGGCACGATTAACCAGATTACCGATACGACGTCCAATGTGACCGGCACCACCTCGGGATCAGCCTGGTGGAACGAAGACGGTCAGATCAAGCCGGACTTCAAGGCCACGGCGTTTGTGACCTTGAATCAAGAGAATCTTCGGCAAGACTTGGCAGCGGGGCGAGGAGAATACCTTGCATCGGCAAGCAGACTGTTGGGCGTTCCCGAAGAACGGCAACCAGAATTTTTCTCCAACATTCAGGCCGGCTATGCCGAGACGGTCGGCAAAAATCCTACGGCGCTCCTGGCACTGCTTCGGGATACATCAAGACCGTTTCTTCGATAGCTGAAACTTCAGGAAAACCGTTGCCCGGTCTGGGCGCCAATGCGATCCTGTGAGACAAGCCTGCCTTCAGCTTGACGCCCAATGACCGTTCGTACGACAACTCCTTCCTTGAGGACAAGGAAGTTCGTGGGGACCGCGGGAACTCGCGGTCCCGGCAGCACAATCCCCGCCAGGTTCAATGGATCACAGGCAGACACCCTGACCTCGATTCCGGTATTCGGGCTACCGCTCTTCCGTAGCGCCCGTAAGGCTTCCACGGCCTCCGGAAGGGCAAACTGTTCGCCCGTGAATCCCGTCACGAATCGTCCGCCCCGCACCTCACCTTGCAATTCGAGTCTGCGATAGACCACCAGCAGATCGCGCCAGGACTGAACCAACGATTCCCGCTGGAGAAGATCGCGGAACACGACGCCATAGCGATGCAAGAGCTGGCGAGCCACCTTCTCTGAAAGTTCTGAGTACTGTGTATTGAACGCTGAGGGAGATTGTCGAAGCAACGACCACCGGCCGGCTGAGTACCGTGGCCGACGCGCCCGTTCACGCCCCTCAGCTCGGCGTCGATGAGGGTCCATGAGGGCACGGAGATTATCAAATCCATCGGCCGTCACGATCCCTGCCGCGACGAGCTCCCATAGCGCACCTTCCACTTCAGCCGGTAGATGGTTGGTTCCTCTCGCGAGATCGGCAAAGAAGCTGGCGCCACGCTCTCCCAACGCACGTCGTACATCCTGTGCCACTGAGCTCAAGTGAGCGTAGGAACCGACGCCGCTCACCGCTGCTTCATCCAGAAATACATGCAACAACCACTCGCCGTCCTCGCGTGGGAAAAGATTGATAGGGGCAACACTCGTGGCGATGATGCGGCGTCGATCCGGATCCCCTCCTTGTGAAACCTTTGGGTGAGATGAGAGACGTCCCCAACTGACCGCCCCACTCAGACAGAGACGGTCCAAGAGTTCCGGTTCGTACTTGGCCATACGCACTCTCAAGAGCTGTGGTTCCCACGAGGATGCTGCCGCCTCGAATCCCGCTAATTGCTGAATGACCTGCAAGAGCCCGGCTTCACCATGCCGACGTGATCGCGGCAACACATGCTGCCATTGCAACATAAACCGCATGAACTCAGCTGCCGTGACCGGCTCGATCTCTTTACGTAGCCTTCCAATCGTCAGTCGATGAATGCGCGCCAGCAACCGACGATGACACCATTCAATCTCGTCGTTCGTGAAGCGTGACGCGTGACGCGTAAACCGGCCACGGAGAACTTGGCCGGAGGCTTCAAGTCGGACCATCGCCGCTTGGACCGGCTCAATCGGCAGATGCAGACGTGCGGCAAGCTCTTCTACTGTCGTGGGTCCGATACTCTCCATCCAACCCTGTAGAATGCCGGCAAGCGTCGGATCATCTTCACCAGCCAGCACTCGCTCTACTCCCTCCCGATGTTCTGTCGTCACCCATCCCCTTGCCGAGAGTTCCATGGCACGGCCTGATTCGGTCAGCTCCGGCAGGAACGGTTGCCACTCGATCACTGTCTCGCAAGGCACCCAGACCAGCGTGAGCAACGCGTCATGCAACTCGTCGGCGTCACGCACGACCGGCCAGGACTCACGGACGACTTCGTCGATGGCTTCTGGATCGAGCGCCCCAACCTCTCCCGCCATATTGGGCGGCAGGGTTCGCCGCATTTCCACCGCACGCGCTCGACGCTCTTCCAACGGCGCATCATCGAGAAACGCATAGGGGTTCGCGTTCAGAATTTCGTGAGAGAATACGGACGGGGCCGGTGTCTCGACCGCGATACAGCGGATCTGATCTGTTTCAATCCGTTGCAACACCGCCGTCAGTCCTTCAACATCCATCGCCTCAGTCAGGCAATCACGGAGCGTTTCCTTGACCAAGGGATGATCCGGAATCTGTCGCGCAGCCCGCTCCTCTTTCAAATTCTCCTGGCACGCGATGGCGTCGGGGAAAACGGCAGCCAACAAGTCTTCCGATTTCATCCGCTGAATTTGTGGTGGAACCTTCTTGCCGTTGGAAAACCGCAAGAGCGTCAACGAACGTGACGCATTCCAACGCCAGCGTGTGGTGAACATCGGCGCCA
Organism: uncultured Nitrospira sp.; assembly: GCA_902500755.1. Classification (GTDB taxonomy): domain Bacteria; phylum Nitrospirota; class Nitrospiria; order Nitrospirales; family Nitrospiraceae; genus Nitrospira_D. The sequence continues at coordinate 33,956 of CABVRV010000026.1, read as the reverse complement.
GCAATACAGCTTGAACCAACACGTCCCTGACCGATTTGGAGTGGAGATAGCCGAACACCGACTCCAGCGGGAAACTGTGCTTCTCGCCAAGGGAAATAACCAGGCCGTTATCCGTGGCTGCGGCCTGCAACTCGAAATCGAACGTCACACAGAACCGTTTGCGGAGGGCCAGTCCCCACGCCTTGTTGATGCGTCCACCGAACGGCGCATGGATCACCAATTGCATCCCACCGCTCTCATCGAAAAACCGTTCTGCGACGACGGTAGTTTGGCTCGGCACAGCGCCCAGCACAGCCTTTCCGATCAGGACGTATTCGATAGCCTGTTGAGCCCCTCGTTGATCAAGACCACAGTCCTGCTTCAGCCACTGAATGGCCGATAACGACGAGTCGGCCTTTTCTGCGATCGCCTGTCGAAGTTCGGCGATTTCTGCGGAAAGCTCCGCCGTTCGCGAAGGAGCCTCCCCACGCCAAAAGGGAATGTTCGGCGGCGCTCCCTGCGCATCCTCGACACGGACCTTCCCGGCTTCAACCCCCTTGATGCGCCATGACGTGTTGCCGAGCAACATAATGTCACCGGCAAGACTTTCGACGGCAAAATCTTCATCGACCGATCCCACCACCGTACAATCCGGCTCTGCCACCACGGCATAGTTCGCCGTATCGGGGATCGCCCCGCCTGACGTGATAGCGGCCAGCCGCGCTCCTCGCCGTCCTTTGAGCCGATGATTGATGCGGTCGTAGTAGAGATACGCAAGCCCTCGACCGCGCTGTGTCGCAATGCCATCTGCCAACATGCGTACCACAGCGTCGAACTCTCTGCGCGACAGATCTCGATAAGGATACGCGCGCCGACACATGGTGAACAGGTCCGCTTCCGCCCAGGTCTGTTGTGCAGCAGCGGCGACAAGCTGTTGTGCAAGAATGTCGAGCGGCGCTGGAGGAATCTCAATCCGGTCCAGAACTCCGGCGCGAATGGCCCGTACCAGCGCGGCACACTCTAGGAGCTCATCTCGAGTCATGGCGAAGAGGCGGCCTTTAGGAATCGCGTTGATCCAGTGTCCGGCACGACCGATACGCTGCAAGCTCGTCGCGATGGATCGAGGAGAGCCGATCTGACAGACCAGATCCACAGTACCGACATCGATGCCCAATTCCAAAGAGGCTGTTGCAATCACTACGCGAGTCTTACCGCTTTTCAACCGCTCTTCCGCCGAAAGCCTGATCTGTCGAGAAAGGCTGCCATGATGAGCCGCCACCGCATCCGGGCCAAGATCTTGGAGACGCTCCTCCAAGTAATGTGAGACTCGTTCTGACAATCGTCGTGTATTCACGAACACCAACGTGGAACGATGCTGACGAACCAATTCAGCGACACGGTCGTACACATCAGACCAGACGGCATTCGTCGCGACGGCACTCAATTCGTCTTTTGGCACTTCTACGGCGAGATCCAGCTCACGGCGATGGCCGACGTCGATAATCGCACACAGGGCTGAGGACCGAGGACTGAGGGCTGAGTAAAGATCGTGTGATGGAGCACGGTTACCTACGAGAAACTCTGCCACGATTTCGATCGGTCGTTGCGTTGCCGAAAGGCCGATACGCTGCGGCTTCGTGAACGTGAGTGCATCGAGTCGTTCTAAGGACAATGCGAGGTGTGCACCCCGCTTGTTGGGGGCCAGGGCATGGATTTCGTCCACGATCACGGTCCGCACGGTCTGCAAGAGCTTTCGACTCTTCTCAGCAGTCAATAGGATGAACAGCGATTCCGGCGTCGTGACGAGGATATGAGGCGGCCGCTTCAGCATCTGCTGCCGATCCTTCATCGGCGTGTCGCCGGTCCGAACCAACACGCGCAACTCAGGCATCAGTAGCCCGGCCTGTAGCGCCAGTTGTCCAATTTCCACCAACGGCCTCTGAAGATTTTTCTGAATATCGTTGCTCAGCGCCTTGAGCGGCGAAACGTAGAGCACATGAGTGTGGTCGTCCAGTTCACGCGCCAGGGCTTGCTTGAAGAGCTGGTCGATACAGGAGAGGAAGGCCGCGAGGGTCTTGCCGGATCCAGTCGGCGCCGCGATAAGTGCGTCCGATCCTGATTGAATGGCCGGCCAGGCCTGGACTTGGACGTCGGTCGGCTGCCCGACGCGCGTACAAAACCAATCAGAGATAATCGGATGAAACTCCGAAAGCTGCATGGGTGGGATCTTACCATGCATGGAGCGCGCTGACACGATGGCCACCCACCCATTCTCTCCCTATGTCGATCTCCTTGCCCATTTCAGAGTTCAGGGCAGCTATGGCATGATGGCAATCATGCATCTCTCCATCATCATCCCGGCCTTTAACGAAGCGCGCCTCATTGAACAGTGCGTACATTCAATCACTCTGTCAGTCGCCTCTCATTCCAAACCTGGTTTCACCTCAGAGGTCATTGTCGTCGACAACAACTCCACCGATAACACCGCTGAATTGGCCAAGCGAGCCGGCGCACGAGTCGTCTTCGAGCCGATCAATCAAATCGGCCGGGCACGCAATGCCGGCGCGGCTCAGGCAACCGGCGATTGGCTGTTGTTTTTGGATGCCGACAGCCTGCTCAACCCTGGCCTGCTTGCGGACATTTTGCAAATGATTGAATCCGACAGGTCTGTCGGATGCGGCAGCACCCTACGCATGGATGGCTTGCCCTGGTGGGCAAATCTGACCCTCCAGCTCTGGACCAGAACATCGATCCTCTGTCGCTGGGCAGCTGGAGCGCTGGTGGTCTGTCGCCGCGATGCGTTTCAGGAGGTCGGTGGATTCGACCAAGATCTCTATGCGTTAGACGAAATCAGGCTCAGTAAACAGTTGAACCGGTGGGGACGTGAGCGGGGCCTCCAATTTACCATCCTGACCAAGCATCCGCTGGAAACGTCTTCCCGCAAGATCTCCCTCTACACAGGCCGTGAGATCGCCGGCCAGATACTCCGAATCTTTCTGCTGCCCAAACGAACCTTGCAGGATAAGAAGCACCTTTCCGTTTGGTATGACGGACGGCGATGAGAAGAACTGGTTTTTCAACGGCGCGCGACTAGTTACTTGCTTGCCAATACACCGGAAACGTCTGTACGGTGCCCTTTTCAAGCGCTTCTCAATTGAAGGGAGTGACAGAACAGGTCGCGTGGGATGTCGCCAGCGGCTCCAGATTGTAAGTCCGGAGCTTTCTGTACAAAGTCGATCGACTTACTTCAAGGTCGCGCGCAACACGGGTCAGATTTCCTCGATGCAGATTAATCGCCTTGACGAGCAGCTCCACTTCAATCCGGCGGTGGGCAGCCCTTAAGGAATCCAGCGAGTCCGCAGGCGGAAGGATCTCGCCGGTCAAACCCAGGTCGCGAGGCGTGATCTCTGAGCCCTCTGCTAGAACCACGGCTCTCATGACCCGATTGCATAGCTCCCGCACGTTGCCCGGCCAAGCGTAAGTGCGAAGCGCGTCGATGGCCTCGGGGGTATAGTTTCGTATCGGCTTTCGATGGTGGGCGGTAGCGCGCTTGAGGAACAGCATGGCCATGAGCGAGATGTCCTCACCGCGGTCCCGAAGCGGTGGGAGATGAATGTGCATCGCCCCCAATCGATAGTAGAGGTCCTCTCGAAACAGGTTTTTGTCTATGGCGATCTTGAGATCGACGTTCGTTGCGGCGATTAGGCGCGCATGGACGCGAAGCGTGTGCCGACCGCCGAGTCGCTCAAACGTGCCGTCCTGTAGAAACCTGAGCAGTTTGATCTGGAGCGGCACCAGCAGATCGCCGACTTCGTCGAGGAATAAAGTGCCGCCTTTCGCCGTTTCGAGTTTGCCTTTCTTTTGCTGCACGGCCCCGGTAAAGGCTCCTCTCTCATGGCCGAAGAGTTCCGATTCCAGCAACGTTTCGGGGATGGCCCCACAATTGATCGGCACACAGGGCCCCTGCTTCCACCGGCTTCGTTTATGAATCGCTTGCGCGGTGAGTTCCTTGCCCGTTCCCGTTTCGCCGGTGATCAACACCGGCATATCCGTCCTAGACACCTTATGGACGACGTCGAAGACCGCGCGAATGGCGCGACTGGTTCCGATTATCTCGTGAAATTCTTCCACGGTTCACCTCCAGGACTGCCGATGATCGACGTACGTGCGAGGCCTTCTTACGCGACTTGTCCCAGCAGCTCCCAGGTGGCATGGTTCCACCGGGAACGGCTGATGCCTGGTGGGCGAATCTCCAGAATCTTGTTGATGGTGCTAAGGGCGTCACGCTCGGTCCCCAGATCCCAGATGAACACGTCGGGTCGGCGCTCGGCCCGGAACAGGTCAGATGTCTTCCTGGGGTAGAGGTACACGACCATCGGGACGGTCACGCTGTTCTCGAGAATTTTCTGTAAGCCCAACCACCAAGACATTGGCTGCTCAGAATCGCGATCGTGCGGGTGGGCATCGCGACGCTGGTGCCGATCATGACGTCTCCTTCACAAAACTTGATCCACTGGTTTGCCGGACTTGTCGGCAGAATGCCGGATCACGAACTGCCCATTCTCGTTCATTTCATGGCGGGCTTGAAGATGCGCTGGTGGGACATCCTGCTACGTACGATTGAGTACTTGTTGTTCTGCCGCCAACCAGTGTTGAAGGGCATGGCCATCCTCTCGGCCATGCTCCTCATACAGGGCGTAGGCGCGTTCCGAGATGCGCGCATGGATACCGTAGGAATTTTGATCAGGCCGGTTGATAACGTCGTTCCCGTTGCTCCCTGATTCGGCTCCTGTATCACGTCGTGTGGAGCGTGAGACTGACTGAGTTTTCTTGGGCATGACGAGTTCTCCTCCTGTTTATAACAAACGCTTCATCGTGCGCATTTTCTACCGATTGGTCGACGATGTCACCACCTTATACCGTTGCCGCAGTCAGTTCTGATTGAAGCACCTCGCTGATGTGCGAGAGTTCAACCGGTTTGACCAGAAAACGGCGGACTCCTTGGCGAAACACAACGTGCGCCAGGCCCTCGCTACTCTGATCCGCCATCATAATCACCGGAACGGATGGACAAATGGTTTGGAGCAGAAGGAGTATTTCAACCATATCGACTCGGGCTGCTCGCGCAGAACAGCCGAGGCCGACAAAGACCGCCTGCGGCCTGAAACCGACTAACGCATCGATCGCGGCATTGGCTGTACTGATGAATGCCGGGTGATAGCCGTGAGTAGCGAGACAATCGGCAAGTTTCAACCCAAATTCCAAGTCCTGTTCCACAATCATCACCCTGGTTCTCTCACCGTTCTGCCGGCTCGTCATCATCAGATCTCCTTCCATTTCTTTGTTCGGCTCATGCCACTTCACGATTCACGTGGCGGCGCCGTATCGGATTACCTGAGATTGTGCCCTTTGGCACTCTTGGTCGTGCGAAAACTCGGGAATGGGAGAAACTCACCCGATTAGATATCACGTAGTCGACACCGCGCGTGGGGCTGATCGAGATGGCTCCCTCTCGGCTAAGTCGATGACCGGCGGACCAATTCATCGAGTGTACAGGGCCCAATGCCGTCGAGTGTTCGGTAAATGGCCAGATCAACACCAAGGGTTGTTTCTGCCATAAGATTCTCCTCTTATGAGAGAGAACAATAGACGAATATGTGACTAACGCTGTATGGCAAGGATATATAGCTCAATTCTCTTAGGGACCCTATCGATAAAAACGTGATTTTCTTGTCGAATCGGCAATTACAGTACTGTCGTGGTTCGTACGACAGAAGTGAGAAGACTGAGATGAAAGTGCTGAGTGCTCAGCGTCGAAGCTGGAGTGGGTAGAGATCAGGGACCAAAGGGTGATAGGACTGTACGCGCACAGGCCGTTCAACTCAATACTCAGCACTCCGAACTTTTATTCCACAACTCCCTGTTGCACCGCGTAGCGCATGAGTTCCGCGTTGTTCTTGAGATTCAGTTTTTCAAGAATACGGGCACGGTAAGTACTGATCGTGGTGATTCCTAAATGCAGGCTGTCGGCGATTTCCGAGACGGTCTTGCCAGACGCGATGAGCCGCATCACTTCGTACTCGCGATCCGACAGAATCTCGTGGGGCAGCCGGTCGGCTTGCTGGAAAACCAGGCGCACAAGTTTCTCACTAAAGGACGGGCTCACATATTGTCCGCCGGCGAGCACTTTCTTAACGGCTTTGACAAGCTCCTCCGGCGCGCTGGCCTTAGTCAGATAGGCGTCTGCCCCGGCCTTGAACATGCGGACAGCGTACTGATCCTCCGGATGCATGGTCAGCACGATGACGGGCAGTGTTGGACAGGCTTTCTTCACCTGTTTGAGTGCTTCGGTTCCGGTGGTGCCTGGTATGGTAATATCCAGAATGAGGACATCCCATTTCTTGCGCCGGACCAGGTCGAAGAGGTCGTGGGCGTTGTCGCATTCCCAGACCTTGACGGCTTCTAGACCGTCCGTCAGCAGCTCCTTGACGCCAAGTCGAAAGAGCGGGTAATCCTCCGCGATCAGAATGTTCAGCATCGGGGTACCAAGAGCGAACACTGATAGCGCACGGCCAATGCCTCGATCTGTGTGCAATCGGTTATGTGCTGCTCGATAGAGGCACTCGAACCGTCACCGTCGTGCCTTTCCCTGGCGAGCCGGCAATCGACACCTGTCCACCAAGACTCGCGGCCCGTTCGCGCATCCCTAACAGACCCAACGAGGTCGACTCGGTGAGCTTTTCACAAGAGATCCCTACCCCGTCATCCTGAATGGCGAGCAGCAGATTGTTGTCTGACTGTTTTATCCGCACCTGGATAGCCGTGGCCTTGGCATGTCTGGCCGTGTTCGTGAGGGCTTCCTGGCAAATGCGGAACAGCGACGTGGCCTGTTCCGGTTCCATGGCGATATCGTCCGCACTGCTCTCACAGGTGCAGGGAATACCGGTGCGCTGCTGAAAATCTTGACATTGCCACTCAATCGCCGCGACCAGGCCGAGATCATCCAGTATCCTAGGCCGCAACTCAGTCACGATTCGTTGCACAGAGGCAATCGTGACATCGACCTGCTGCACCATGGACCGGATCTTGTCCTCCATTTTTTTGCGAGCCCTCGCCCCGCGCAGCTCGCCCATGATCGCATGCAGACGGGAGAGGTCGACCTTCAAGCACGTCAACCCAACACCAAGTTCATCATGCAGCTCACGGGCAATGCGGGTTTGTTCTTCTTCCCGAACCGTGACGAGTCGTCCGCTTAGCATGCGGAGTTCCTCCAATGTCGCGCGCAATCGTGATTCGCCAAGTTTGCGCTGCGTCACATCTTCCACCGTCCCTTCGTACCCGACAAGCGTCCCGTCAGTATCGCGCAACGCCCGTACGCCTTCGGAAACCCAAATCCAGCTGCCGTCTTTTCGGTACACGAGCGCCTCGAAGCCGGTCACTCTCTCTTGTTCCTGCATCAGGCGAATGAATTCATCACGTCGTCCAGGGTCCACGTACAGATGACCGCCGAGGTTTGTGACCGTGGCGACCATGTCGTCCGGCGAGTCGTACCCATATATGCGGGCGAGCGCCGGATTCACGGCGACATACTTCCCATCGGGCATGGTCTGAAAGATCCCTTCAAGGGCATTCTCGAAAATGTTTCGATATCGTTCTTCACTCTTCCGCAGTGCCTCTTCTACCAGCTTGCGCTCGGTGATGTCGCGACCTTCGGGGATCAGGAGAGTCACGTTGCCGTGCTCGTCTCGAACAGGTTTAAGCGAAAAATCGACATACGCCAGCTCTCCGGTGGGGTGAGGATGCGTGGCTTCGAACCGCACCATGGTTCCGCCCACTGCCTGCTGGACGGCCTCACGCAACCGGTTCTGAAGTTCCAAAGAGTGCCTCCACCAGGGCGTGTCCCAAAAGAATTGTCCAAGCACCTCCTCTTCCCGGATGCCGGCGAATTGCAACGCCGACCGGTTGGCCTCAATCATTGTGCCGTCAGTCTTCATCAGGCCGATGAACTGGAACGTTTGGTCAAAGATCGCCCGGAATCGCGTTTCGCTCGCCCTCAGCGCAGCTTCCGCCCGTTTACGCTCAGTGATGTCACGCACGAACGCACAATGATATTCCTTGCCTTCATGGATCAAAAAATTGACACTCACCTCGATGGGTATCAGCCTGCCGTCTTTTGCCCGATGGGCCGTCTCAATCACCATGGTCCCGCGGCGCTGGGTTTCTGACCAAAACCCCGGCCACATGTCCGCTTGAAAGTCGGGATTCAGATCGTGGACGGTCATGGCGCACAACTCGTCCTTCGAATAGTTCAGCATTCGGCATGCCGCCTCGTTCACATCCAGGATCTTGGCCTGCGAATCGACCCAGTACACAGCGTCAGCGGCCCGCTCTACCGAGAATTTCGCCAGCCGCAAGGTCTCCTCCGCCCGTCTACGCTCGGTAATGTCATGGGCCAGATAGATCAAGCAAGGAGTGGCCTCAAATTGGATCGAATCGACTGACACCATGAGAGAGCGGACCTCTCCCGACTTGGTCCGGAGCAGTCCTTCTCGATTATGCAGATGGCCCTGTTCTTGTATTTCTCGAAGCACAGTCGCGCGTTCCGCTGGATCTGCCCATAAGCCCAATTCTACGGTCGTACGGCCGATCACTTCTTCCCGCTTGTACCCGGTCAGCTGGCTGAACCCTTCATTCACATCGATAAACCGGCCTTCCGCGAGTGTACTGATCCCGACAGCAGAGGGAGTCCAGTTGAAAAGAGCCTGAAAGTGTTGTTGCGATCGACGCAGATCTCTGATCAGCTGGCTTTTCGCCTGCTCATCCCGCTTCCGTTCGGTGATGTCCAGCAGCGTCGTCCGCCAATGGGTGATCAGCCCCGTCTCCTCGTAAATAGCAAGGCTTTCAAGTTGGACCCAAGAAGCGGCGCTGGCCTTTTCTCGGAGCCGCACCTCGCAGCTTTGGCGCATGCCGGTCTTCAAGACCTCCTGGCAATGCCGGTGGAAGCGGTCCTGATCCTCCGGTGCAAAGAAACGGGAGACTGGTTGCCCGATCAGTTCTTTCCGGTTGATACCTAGTAATGTCCTGGCCCTCAGATTGGCCTCTACTATGGTGCAGCCCATATCCAACGTGAGATGGCCGGCCGGGGAAAAATCATAAAGCTCCATATAGCGGTCACGCGCGGCTTCGAGCTCCAGCTCTGTCCGACGGAGTCCGTCGTTTTGCATCTCCAGCTCGATTTGCTGCACTCGTAGTTCGTGCACAAGCTGTTGCACATCCTTGATGGGCATGGCCGCGACATCCTGCTTGGTCATCCGCAGCAGCTCCTCCGCCTGACCGTGTAGTCCTCTGAATGTTGTGATTTTCTCTGGTTGTTCTGCAGGCAGGTCTGTCGAGGGAGTCGATTGCGCCCGAGGCAGCGTGACTTTCACAGGGCGTCGCTTGGCACTCTTGTTTTTGGCGTCGACCTTGGCACGATCTCGTCTCTTCTCAAACTTTCGTGGCGTCGCCATCACGGAGTCCCTCGCCTCGGAATGTCAGCGGAGGCAGTACCGGCCTGTCGTCGCCCGCAGCCGAGATGTAAGTAGGTTTAGAGTTTAAGCCTTTTCCCACGTGAGAGACAAGTACGAGGTAATGACCGACAATGTTTCATGATTCACATTTCACAATTAAATCCCAGCGTACCATTCATACCCCTGATCCTCCCAATAGCCTCCCTTCCCGCCGCCGATGCCGGTGAGGGAGTCAACCAACTCGATCTTCATGACATACTTGGCCTGTTTATACCCAAGCTGACGCTCGAAACGGAGCCGGAGCGGGGCGCCATGCGGAACATCCAATGTCGCACCATTCAGTTCGTAGGCCAGAATGGTCTGCGGATGGTAGCAGTCCGCCACCGCAATGCTTTCATAGTAGGCGATCCCATCATCGTCTACGTCGGCGCAGTGAAATACGGCATACTGGGCACTCGGCAACGGCTCGACCTGGTGCATCAGATCCCCAAGTGGGACCCCGGTCCACTTACCGATAGCACTCCATCCTTCGACACAGTCATGGCGGGTAATTTGCGTCCGAGAAGGCAGCTCCTTCAGCGCCGCCAGCGACCAACTTCTTGGAGCCTGAACTAGGCCCACGACCTCCAACGTCCAATCCGAAAAGTTCAGTGCGACATGGTCGGCGTATTGCGCGGTGCCAGGATCCGTGTTGCCGTTCGCCGGAAAGATCTTTGAAATATCGGCCTCGCCGTATTCTTTTGCCAGCGCGCCTTTTGGGGTGACCGCCCGTTGCACCAGTTCCGTCAGTCGCTCGGCCTTATTGAGAATGGCAGGAAACCAGCTGCTCTGCGTGAGATTGTCGCAACCGGAGAGCGCCACCAGGCTCGCAGCACCCACTGTCCCTTTCAGAAACTGTCTTCGTTTCATTGCTTGTTTATGTGGGATCATGATGCCTCCTCAATGTATCGATGCGATTCCGGAGCACATACCAGACGCCCTTCCAGCAGGATGTTCAAAGGAGCCGTTCAGCAAGGCCGCAGCAAGTGAAGGCCCGCAGGCGTACCCTCTGGGGTACGTTGAGGGTCTGAACGATGCGAGAACGCCGCTGGCGGCTTCTTTCAACATCCTGCCTCATGTTTGACGATGGACCACCCAGTCATCATTGAGCGGATGTTGTTGAAGAACCCGGTGAGTACCACTTGCAGGATATGTGCAATGATGAACCCCACAAACGAGAAACAGGCCAGGAAATGAATGGTCCTCGCGGCTTGGCGGCCGCCCAAGATGGTCAAGAGCCAAGGACTGACGGTGTCGATCGTCGGTGACATCGCAAGACCGGTGAACACGATCAGCGGCGCCACGATGAACAAGATACTGGCGTAGGCCAGTTTCTGAAGCACGTTGTACCTCTTGGCTTCTTCACCAGCAGGATGTCTGAGGATCAGATGATCTCTAAGTGACTTGCCAATGCTGCGCCAATCTTTGCCGGTTGGAGCCAAGTCACGAGTGACATGTCGACTCGCAAACGCATAGGCAGTGAAAATCAACCCGTTAATCACAAAGAGCCAGGCAAAGAACAGATGCCATTGTCGTCCCATCGCGAGCCACTTCGCGCTCGGAATGGTCGCCCAGGCCGGAAAGCCGCGTCTCATGCCATCAGAATAACCGAGCACACCGGTCGTATCGAACTGATGTCCGAGGATTGTCGTGATGCCCTTCACCTCACCACCCTCACTCTGCACCGGTTTAATGGACAGCAAGGCCTGGTCACGATCGGAGCGATCACCCCAATAGAGGGCCGGATGCGCGTTAAAGATCTGCAGTCCGCTCATGATCAGGATGATAAGAAACGGCACATTGAGCCAATGACTGATCCGCACTGGAAGCCGATGACGGTACACCCGTTCGATCACAGGGGAAGACGAAACCATAGGGGTGCTCACTGTCGACAACGTTTCAGATGCCATCGATCTCTGATCTGCTTTCTGACTGACCGCTTCTTCCGACTGAATGAGTAGCGTCATGATTCCCCCCTCCCTAGATGCATAACCTAGCGTTTCGTCGAAAGCGCGGATGGTTTCTTACAGCGGCGAATGATGGAGGCGGGAAAACACGAACGGCCTGCAGTCGGATGGACCGAGCACAGGCCGTTCGTGGGAGGGTGCGGTGAGGAAGCTTCTCTTAGTGGCCCATCTCGCCTTTCATCCCACCCTTCATATCGTCTTTCTTCATCTTCATATCACCCTTCATCATCTCATCCTTTTTCATCTTCATCTCATCTGTCTTCATTTTCATCTCACCATGCTGGGCCTTCATCTCGTCATGCTTCGCTTTCATTTCTCCCTTCATCATCTCACCCTTCATTTCACCTTTCATCTTCCCCATCTCCTCGGCAAATGAAAGGGCACCGAATCCCGCGAAACACACAGCCGTCACAGCCAACAGCAGAATCTTCTTCATCACAAACCTCCTGGGTAGCAGTAATAGATTGAATAGCTCAACACACCCCGCACCGCCTGGTGCCTGAAGTCAAACTACCTTACTCGTGGACCTTGGCAACCTTCTTCACGTCCGGCCAGTTCGCATCCGCCTTTCGAATGTAGCCAGGAATATCCGTCAACCATTGCGACCGAACCGTTTCACTATAGTTGAAGTACAGTTTGTCACCGACGACCGTAAAAGCCGCCGGATCGATCTTCGCCTTGTACCCCTTGGCCATCCCGTAAGCGCAGTACCCACCATACTGCGGAGCATATTTAGCCGGATCAGCGGCAAACATGTTCCTATGGGCAGCTGACGCGAACTGGAAGGTTGAGCCTTGAAAGTCAGATCGAAACTTCGCCGCCCCCTTCATTGGCTTGTGCTCCGTGAAATAGGCGACTGGATCGTAACCATCGACCGCTAAACCATGTGTCTCAAAAAACTCCCCAGCAGAAGCATTGCCTGAGAAAAGAGTCATGCTGCAGACGGTTAAGAAGAAGGCATTCACGTATCGCCTCATCTATTGTTCCCTCCTGAGATCCTGTTACACATTGTTTGCGCGTTCAGCCACCTGAAACTGACCGACGTGCCTGTGCAACAAAAGTGTGCCTCAATCGGCGAAGATCTGACGGTTCCTCACCTGCCTTAGGCAGTAGCCCCACGATGTTCCGAACCGTGGTGATCTGTTTCACATAGGTCTCACAGCCGGCACAGATGGCCAAATGCAGAGCTATTTGACGCTTTCGGTCGTCTTCGACATGTTCATCAAGATAAGCTGAGACCCACTGCACGATCTCCTGGCAGGTTATCTCCGGAACAATCGCTGGCCCCTCTTTCTGTGCCATGATCAAGGCCTCCTCTTCAGTGCCTATCGTTGGGTCGGTCGCTACGGCATTTCCTTACACAGCAACTTGTCGCCCCTCCAGATAGGTCTCGACTGCCTGGCGTACCCGCTCCCGTGCCCGATGCAACCGGACGTAGAGATTTGTTTCGGTAATCTTTAGAATTTCGCAGACCTGCTTTGCGTCGACTCCCTCAACATCACGCAACATCAGGACTTCTTTCAAGGTCGGAGGCAAGACTTCGATCGCTCGCTGCATCGCATTCACGGCCTGTTGGCTGGCCAATAGCTTCTCCGGAGTTTGCTCGTCCCAGGGCTGTGGTGGAAAGGCCCAGTGACCGGCCCATTCGCCGGTTTGGTGAAAGCGGGCTGGATCGATCGGCTCTTCACTCTCGTCATCGAACGACTCACACGCGGAGAACGTCACATGCCGTTTCTCGCGCACGCCTCGATCCTTGGCCTTGTGAATCATGATGCCGAAGATCCAGGTCCGCAGTGACGATCGGCCTTCAAATCGATGAAGCCCCTCGATCACCGCCATCCAGGTGTCCTGGACAACTTCTTCTGCCATCTCGCGATTCCTGACATGGCTCATCGCCATACGAATCAGCGCACCATGATGCTGGTTGACCAGACCATCGAAGGCCCCTTCATCACCTCGACGTAACCGAGCGATCAGCTCGTGCTCCTCATCAGGTTCGGCCGCTCTTGATAGCGCCGGTGCCGGGAAGACAGAATGTTCCACTGAGCGAGTCCGTACGGTCACTGTTGTATTCATGATCGGCCTCCAATTTGGAGCAACTCCGTGACGATTCCCGAAGTGCTCATCAGGATGACTTGTGTACGAGGAAAGCTCTTCACGACTTCGACTCCCTGCGGATCGATGTACTCGACATTCGAACAGTCCAAATACACGGCTTTTTTCTTCCGAAGGTAGGAACGGCATTCCCCATCAAGCAAGGCTGCCCACTGTTCTGTAATTTTGCCTTCCAGCTTGAGAAGTACGTCTCCTCTACTTTCCTGTATCTTCGTGATCTTCAACATCGTCTTTGAATCTCCATCAGCTTCAGCGTGATGCCAACCTATTGAGCAACTGCAGTGCCAAAGAGTGACAACAGGACGACTGCGAGATAAGTTGTTGCTCTATCGAAGGTATTCAGCCGTAGGCTTAGGAGAGATCAAAACGATAGAAAGGTGATGATTCCCAAAATATTGGGACCGCCACGAAATGTTGGGAATATTCAATGGGAGAAGGGCTGACAACTGATGGCGTATGGCCTAATTGTAGAAGATCAATGGAAACGCACTGGTACGCGAGGCGTTAAATCGGCAGGTCCTGCCATTTTACTTTTTACTTTTCACCTTTCACTCGCACAATGCCGAGCTTCTTCATGCGGGCTTCGAGGGTGGTCGCATTGAGACCGAGGATCTTGGCGGCGCCCTTGTCGCCGCTGACGCGCCAATTGGTTTGCTCCAAGACATCAACGATGTGCTGCCGTTCCACTTCTTCTAGCGTCAGCGCCTCCCCATTGCCTGAAGACTTGCCGCTTGCAGGCGTCAACCAATCGATCGGCTCTAATTCGGAACCTTCGCTCAAGATCACCGCCCGCTCGATGACGTGTTCCAGTTCACGGATATTCCCTGGCCACTGATAGCGCTGTAGTGCCGACATCATTCGCTCGGGAATACGCTCAATCTTCTTCCCAAGATTGGCAGCGTGCTTGCGCACGAAATATTGGACGAGCAACGGAATGTCTCCCTCTCGCTCACGTAACGCGGGGAGATGGATCGGGAACACGTTCAGGCGGTAATAGAGATCGGGCCGATACTGACCAGATTTCGAGAGTTGATCGAGGTTCCGGTTCGTCGCGGCTATGACACGCACATTCACCTTGAAGGTCTGCGTCCCCCCCACCCGCTCGAATTCACCCTCCTGCAAGACGCGTAACAGTTTGGATTGCAGGTCGAGCGGAAGTTCGCCGATTTCATCCAAAAAAATCGTCCCTTTATCAGCCACCTCAAAGCGGCCCATCTTTTTCGTAAGCGCGCCGGTGAAGGCGCCCTTCTCATGGCCGAAGAGTTCGCTTTCAATCAATCCACCCGGAATAGCCGCGCAATTCACCTTGACCAGCGGCCTCCCCTTTCGCGGACTCAAGTTGTGAATGGCCCGGGCGATCAGTTCCTTGCCGGTTCCTGTCTGGCCGGTAATCAGCACGGTTGAATCAGTCGGCGCCACGCGCTCGACCCCCTTGAGCACCTTCTTGAGCGACGTCGATGCACCGATCAGTTCCTCAAAGTTGTGGCTTCCCTTGATCTCTTCCTGCAGATAGACGTTGGCCGCCTCCAATCGCGCTTTCTCCTGCTCCATCAACACTTGCTCAGTGATGTCGATGAACATCGTGCGCGTATACGTCCCGGTGGCGTCGGGCCGGGACCACCATCTGATCCATAGCGGCTGACCGCTGTCCTTTCGGCGCAATTCGAGAACTACGCCTTTGGTATCGACGCCCTTCCCGATAGAGTCGAACGCCTCTTTGAGGCGGCGTTGCGCGTCCGGCGTGTCGGGGATAAAGGTCTTCCCATACATCCCCTCCACTTGCTCCAGCGTAATCCCAAGAGTATGAAGTGCGGTCTTGTTCGCGCGGATAAACTTTGAATCCAACCCCTCGTTCACATAGGCAATGGGTGCCTCGTCGAACAGATCGTGAAGCTGTTGCTCGTTCTCTTTCAGTCGGAGTTCCATCTGAAGGCGTTCCAGCTCCGCGCCGACCCGGACCCCGAAGATCTTGAAGACGGACAGGACGCGCGGATCGTCGTGCATGGGCTTCGTATCCATCACGGCCAGATGTCCCATCACCGTGCCGGATCGGTCGAACACCGGAATCGCCAGATAGCTTTCAACACCCAGCTTCGCCAGATCTTCCCGGTGGCCCGGAAAGAGTTCCTGCACCTTTTCTGGAAACAAGCAGACCTCTCCGGACAGGACACATTCACAAGGCGTGTGAGGAAGATCATACTCGAAGTTATCGAGGAAGCCATCGCCTTTCCAGAAGGCCAATGTTCGCACGCGCGTACGAGTCCCCTCCACGAACCTGGAGACGAAGCCATACCGTGCCTGAAGCGCCTCGGCCAAGCTTTTGACGAGAGATGGGAAGAAGGCCGAGCCGGTGACCGCCGCCGTCCCTTCGTCGATCTTGCGGAGCATATGGTCGCTCTTCCGCAAGGCCTGCTCGAACCGAAGCCGCTCAAACTCCGCTGTCGCCCGCATCGCGAAGATGCCGAGAATAGACGTCGCGCGCACATGGTCCGGCATCGGCTTGGAATCCATGATGGCCAGGTGCCCAAGAACGCGGTCGTTGGAATCCACAATCGGGACACCGCAGTAACTTTCGACTCCGATGTCCTGAATCAGTTGCACGAGTGGATACCGCGCACGCAGGTGATCCGGATGATGTACACACTTCCTCGTCAGCACCGTTTCACAGGGGCCCTTTGCCGGCACATCGAACGGCGGGAGCGGACTTCCCTTCCCCCAAGCCGCTTTCGAGCGAAACCGACCACCGTCGTCGCTCAGCTCGGAAATGTAGGCGTAATCCACGCCGAGCGAGGTCGCCAACTGTTGCACGAGCGACGGGAAGAACTGCTCGCCGACATTGGCAGCCACTCCTTCGAGGATTTGACGAAGAATGGCCTCAGTTTTCGATGATTCACTATCGACACGAACCTGGTTCGGCGCAGGCTGTGCTTCGTGAGGAAGCATTGTACTCACTCAGGGTCTGGAAGGAATAAGGATAGCCCCACGGTGATCGAGTCTAGCACCGGAGGGGAAAACGAGGCAATGCATGGAGGGGAAAGGACAAAAGAGAATAAAGGAGCCACAGTTAATTAGGGAATCGACCGATCATATATATAAGCATGTAGAATTTGGCACCGGCATTTCACAAGCAAGATCAGTGACCAAAAGGAGGTCTTATGATTTCGGGAATTTACTCAGCCCAGTTTGCTTCCAACAAATAGATGGTTGGAAGTGGAGTTGTCATTTTCACCGGCGGAACAACATGGGGGAGACGCTTCATATTATTGATGTGAAAGCCAGCAAGCTTGATGCGCTGGCTGATAAGGCATTTCGTGCCTATACCTCCGGTCAGTCAACGAAACTTTGATTCATCACGCCTCACCAGACTTCTGGAATTGCTACAATTCCCCTCCTGCTCCCGATTCGTGATCTAGCCGACAAAGTTTCCCAGCTTGTGAAGGAAAGCTCATCATCTTTCGTTGCGTTTCAACGAAGCGGACGCGTTTGGTCGGCTCGCGGTAGCCGTTCATCATTGGTTTGACCACGAGTCCTGTCTTCGGCTACTCAAAACCCCACCGAAAATATGAAGCATCTTCAGCAGGAGATACATATTCATCGGAGACTCCTTTCACTCGTTCACCTGCGTCTGTGGCCGGACGGTACGCTCTATGACCCCTTTCATGTCTGGTTGGTTCTCCTGGCTCACCGTGGCATGCTTTCATCAAGTCCACTGAGATGGCGGTCGCTCGCACCAATCGCAGAGTTAGCTCGTCTGTCTGCGCCAGCAGACCTTAATTCATTGAATTCTGAGCTGAGGCCTGCTCCTGTCGCCGATATTTCGTCATCGTCATGCCTGCGATGCCCCAATTGTCGGTCTCGACTTCTTCAATCACGACAAACGTCGTCGCGGGGTTCTTGTTGAGTACCTGAACGAGCAAGTCGGTTACACCTTTGATCAACCATTCTTTCTGCTCGACCGTCACACCTTCACGTGTCAGCTGCATATGGACATAGGGCATGATCAGGCTCCTTTCTTAGGATGACCCGAACGCTCAAGATGAGCGCTCGGGGTCGTAGGGTTACCATTTCCCTGCGTGGGCACCACCGTCGACGTGCAGAACTTCGCCCGTGACGAAGGTCGCGTCTGTGAGGTAGAGCACCGCATCGACGATCTCCGATACCGTGCCGATCCGTTGTATTGGATGCAGGGTCTTCAAGAATCCATGTGTCTCCGGTTTGTGCATCGGTGTGTCGATAATGCCGGCGCCGATGGCGTTGAACCGAATGCCTTCCCCCGCATATTCAATCGCGAGAGCCGCCGTCACGGCATTCAGTCCTCCCTTCGTCAGCACGGGAATGGCGGCCGGTACCCCGGCAATCGGTTGATCAGCCAGTGTCGTCGTGATGTTGACGACATGACCGGCACCCTGCCGCCTCATCTGTCTGACAACTGCTTGAGTTACGTACAAAAACCCCGCCAGATTAGTTGAGACCAACCGCTCGAAATCCTCCGTCGTATAGTCCGTGAACGGCTTGGGAATGAAGATGCCAGCGTTATTTACCAACACATCGACGCTGCCGAACCGTTGAACGGCAGTCTCGACGATGCGATGTGCGGTGTTAGGACTGGCAATGTCGCCGTCTACAAGGGCCAAATGGTCACAAGGTCCCAAGGTGCCCGCTGTCGTAATCTGCCGCGAGTTAGCGACGACGCGATAGCCATGCTCAACCAATGCCATGGTGAGACCGAGACCGATCCCACTGGACGCCCCCGTTACGATCGCCGTTTTCTGTACTGTCATGACGTGACTCCTTTCAAGTTGTGAGATGAATGTCGTATCTTCTGTGGGCCAAGGTAATGCGTTAACTGTCATATAGCAATATGCTATCGTTTAGTAAGTGCACTTTCGACTTTCCAAATGGAAAGCCTCGTGTAATGCGTAAGGAGATTGTCAGATGGCCGTCAAACGTCGGAAATCAAAGGTGAAGGCGCCGCCGGTTGGTTGCCCGCTGACAGCGTGCATGCAGTTTCTGAAAGGGGCCTGGACGCCGAATATCATCTGGTATCTCCGGGAGGAGCCCAGGCGGTTCAGCGAACTGATGGCCGACATTCCCGGAGTGTCACCGAAAGTCTTTTCGGGGCGCCTCAAGAGGTTGGAGCGGGACGGTATTCTGACGCGCCAGGTGATACCGACGTCGCCGCCGACGGTGGAGTATTCATTGACAGACCTTGGCCATGAACTCACGCCGGCGATCGAGGCCATTGTGCAGGTCGGGCACAAACTCAAACAGCAAAGAGTTGTGTAAGAGAAGCTTTCTTGCCGCTTTCACGGCACGCGGAAGTTGAATGAGTCATGATGGTTCCGGGTGGGTATATGGCAAAGAGAGTGGTCAGCAAACCTGACTGGCTAAAGGCCAGCGGGATCGAAGATATCTACTCGGTGAGCGGCTGTCTCTCCAAAGACTTTGCCGATTACATTACATTCTGGAAGCACAATGGCCACTGGTTCTTCGACTCTCCTGAAGTCATTGAGCATGTAGCACGCGAGCATTCCATCGACCTCGCTGGCTCTACAATGTTCTATTATGAAGTCCATGAGCAGGAATTCGATGACGCAATTGGACAATGGTGTCCATATGAGAGAAAAGAAGTCTTCACCACCAATGTTCGCTTACCAGACCAGACGAACCTTGCAGGATTTGATATCGTAAGCAGCGCGTCGAGAAACAGCCCTGAATGCTCCCCACGTCATGCAACTCTCTCGCCAATGAGATTTTGACCAATGCACATTGTCTGCTCCCTGATTTCGATATCGCGAAGCGTCTTGTCGAAACGGGAAAGTTTAAGGATTCAGAGCCTGGCCCTTATAGAATCTTTGCGGTATACACCCTTGGCTAGAAGCGGACGAGCCTCCGTTTCGGAACGCATGGCAGACTAGACCTAGGTCCTTGTGTTCTCTTGAATGCGATAGCGCTGTGTGATGGCGGTCACGATTTCCTTGGCTTCTACTTCATCAAGGCCCGCGCCGAAGCGAACGGTTCTCACACCATAGTCAAAGGCGATCACCCCACCGCCGATTCCCCACAGCTGGAGGCTGGATGAGAGATCCAGCGGATTGAACCCGACTTGCGCGGTACGCAGGTCTCGCATCTGTAGAAGATCGTATTCCTTGTCAAACCCGAACCCTCCAACGTCGCGTCGCGTTGTGAACGTCTGACCGTGGACAATAACAATCTCTTTCCCCATTACCTGCCACAACCAGGCATAGATGGCCAACAGTCCGCCAACCGTCCAGACGGCGAACCATGCCAGCATGAAAGATTCACCCTCCGGCGGAGCATCACCTTGTAAAAACTGTTTGGAGACCATGAATTCAGCCACCGCCCAGCCACAGACCCAAAACCCCAAAAATCCGATGATGAACCAGCTACGACTACAGGGAATGACGATGCGCAGCCTCCCCGAAGTATCAGTAATCGTGATTCGAGAGACAGGTGGATTGATCTTTGCCATGTGGGACTCACGCTGAAGTGGTGGATATTATGACATGAATGACAGGCGAGTCTCATCACATAAGCTGGCAGATTCAATGTCTGTTATTTCAAGTCAGGAGGTATTGGGGATAGCTCGCTTTGCAATCCGTGCGGGAACGTCTGCTCACTGGGCAGGAATGTTGGGGCCAATTTTCTCCAAAATAACTTGTTTGACCTGTTTGGCAAATCGTTTGGATACTTCCACATTCTTCAAAACATGGCCTGATTCAGACACGGTATAGGTGGCCGGCGGCACCTGCGATGTGATGGTCGCCTCAAAGACGACCGCCAGTACTTTGCTCCGCTTGCCCGTCTTTCGGTCGACCCCGTAAGCTTCCTTTAACGAAACCTTCGGTGACACCTCAACGGCCTCCACTCGTATACGCGGCTTCAAGAGACCCGACCGGTTCCGATGCTCATCAGTGAGCCGAATAATAGGGTCTCCAATGAATTCACGTCGAATCTGTTCCGCCACCACCCCTTTTGACCGCTCTGCCCGCTGCATATTCTCATCCAACTCCGGTGGGGCAAGACTCACATAGATGGGATCGTTTGGCTGCCGTTTGGGCCCCACGCTGAGCTGCTCAAAGTGTTCAGTCCTTTTGGCACTGCCCTGTTCCGCCAATTCTTGCGCGGCAACCTGCCGCTTAGCCATCGGATCATCAGCGTCGTGTATCGTCATGTTTCCGGCCTGGTCGGTCTCGTACACCAGCGTCTTGGCGCCCTGTTCATCGACGCGATAGACTTTCTTCTCACCGTTCACGTTCGACGTGTGATAGCCGCCGGAGCAGGCTCCCACCGCCACACAGATCCCGGTGAAACAAGCAAGTCGGACTATTTTCATCACGTGAATAGCTTCCACAGTCATACAAGAGACTCCTTTTCCCTCAGTGCGAGCCGAGACGACTTACAGGTAAACGTCTTCAAGTCCAATGAGGTAAGTGTAGCAGCACCGGTCGTGTTGGCTAGTCGGAGCGTGTCGCCGTCTCATGGACTCAAGTAACAAGCGAGACTTGCCGATGGTTAGAGAGAGCGCACTCTAGTGGATTTGGAGGAAGCATTTGACAGTTTCCCGCTCTCCACGTAGCGTGAAAACGTTCCAAATGGTGAAAGTGGATTCTTGATTAATCCTACCCTCTTATCTCATCCAATGATTCGAAAGCGCGTCGTCATTATTGGGAGCGGATTTGCGGGCATGACGGTGGCGCGTTTCCTGCGCGACGTCGACGTCATCTTGATCGACCGCACAAACCACCATGTCTTTCAGCCGTTGCTCTACCAAGTGGCGACCGCTGCATTGTCTCCGAGCGACATCGCCTGGCCGTTGCGGACACTGTTCCGTGCACAACCGAACGTCCGCGTGGTCATGGATGACGTGTTGTCGATCGATCGAACCGCTCGGGTCGTCCGTCTCCGAGACAGCGCCCCAATTGCTTTCGACTCCTTAATTGTCGCCCCAGGATCGCGTCATGCCTATTTCGGGCACGATGAGTGGGAGGCGCTGGCTCCTGGACTCAAAACCATGGCTGATGCCGTTCATTTACGTGAGCGGATGTTGCTCGCCTTCGAAGTCGCAGAACGGCAACGAGCTGAGACCGGGACGCAGAATCGCCTCACCTTCGTCATCGTCGGAGGAGGGCCCACGGGGGTTGAATTAGCCGGATCACTCATCGAGATTGGGAGAAAGGCCATGGGGCCGGATTATCCTCATTTGCGCTTGGAAGATCTTTCGATCGTCCTCGTCGAGGCTGGCCCGCGCGTGCTGCCGGGCTTCGATCCGAAGCTGTCGGCCAAAGCCCTGGCCGTACTTGAAAGCATGGGAGTCACGGTGAAGCTGAATAACCCGGTCAGTGCCGTTCGTTCGGACGGAGTGATGGTCGGGAACGAATGGGTCCCGTCCGCCAATGTCATCTGGGCAGCGGGTAACAAAGCATCGCCCCTGCTGAACACTCTGGAGGCTCCTCAAGATTCGTGCGGTCGGGTCAAGGTCCGACCGGATCTGACAATTCCGGATGACCCTTGGATTTTTGTCATCGGTGACGCCGCTCATTGCCTTGGGCGTGATGGGAAACCCTTGCCGGGAATCGCCCCGGTCGCCATGAAAGAAGGCCAATATGTCGCCAAGGTCATCAATGAAGACCTCCCGCCTGAGCAACGTCCACCGTTTACCTATAAGGACCGAGGTATGTTGGCGACCATCGGCCGTGCTCAAGCTGTCGCTCAGATCGGCCCATTCCACGCATCAGGAGTCGTGGCGTGGACCCTCTGGTGCATCGTTCACATTTTCTTCCTGATTGGCTTCAGAAACCGAATACGGGTCATGTCGGAGTGGATATGGTACTATCTCACCTTCAAACCAGGTGCCCGACTGCTGTGTGAGCAACCGCCCCATCAGCACAGTGCGTCATCCACAGATCCTGCGCATGAGAAGGCTGTTGAGGATCGCCCCCCTCTACGTCGCGCGGCGTGACGCAAGGAATTTTCTCTCAGAACCCTCAACATCTCTTCATCCATCACTAGTTTGAAAGCACTGCACTCGATAGCTCTGGCATCACACCATAGCTCATGGCTGTGCACAATGAGCGCACCCTCACTTCCTTGAGCATTCCCTCAGACGCACAACGCGCTAGATTCGATACCCAGGATAGCCGTATGGTATGTCCCACTGTGAAAATGCCGGACTGTGACCCCACAAAGTAACTGCTGATCGAAGCAGGACCAAATGACTCAAAAGCAGGTCGTCGTGATTGGAGCTGGATTCGGAGGTCTGACGGTCGCACGCTCCGTGCGCCACGCTGATGTTGTCCTTATTGACCGCACCAATCATCACCTGTTTCAACCCCTGCTCTACCAAGTGGCTACTGCCGCGCTGTCACCCGGCGACATTGCTTGGCCCCTCCGTACGGTGTTTCGTTCACAGTCCAACGTCCGAGTGATGATGGATGAAGTGTCGTCAATCGATCGGGCGGGGCGGATGGTCCACCTCAAGGAAAGTCCTCCGATTGGGTTCGACATCTTGGTTGTCGCTCCAGGAGCACGTCACGCCTATTTCGGGCACGACGAATGGGAGCCGTTTGCGCCGGGGATCAAGGACATGACCGATGCGGTCCGACTGCGCGAGAAGATGCTGCTCGTCTTTGAAGAAACAGAACGGCGCCGAGCCACAACCGACAGGCAGGACGGCCTCACCTTCGTGATCGTGGGAGGAGGCCCCACGGGAGTGGAATTGGCCGGGGCACTGGCCGAGATCGGGGGGAAAGTCCTCAGTAAAGATTTTCCCTCCTTACCTCCAGATGCCCTCTCAATCATCCTTGTCGAGGCCGGTCCTCGCATTCTGTCGGGGTTCGACGCTTCACTTTCGACGAAGGCCGCCCATGCACTCGTTCGCATGGGCGTGACCATCAAGTTGAGCAGCCCGGTGAGTGCGATTCAGGACAACGGCGTGATGGTAGGAACAGAATGGATACCATCCGAAAATATCATTTGGGCTGCAGGCAACAAAGCCTCCCCTCTTCTGAAGACCCTGTCAGTTCCTCAGGATTCTTCAGGTCGGATCATAGTCCGACCTGATCTGACAATCCCGGACGATCCGTGGATCTTCGTCATCGGCGACGCGGCACATTGCCCGGGGAAAGATGGGAAACCGTTGCCCGGAGTTGCACCAGTGGCCATACAACAAGGACGGTACGTGGCCAACCTGATCAATCGAGGCACGGTTCCGGCGCAACGCTCACCATTCATTTACAAAGACCGTGGCATGTTGGCAACAATCGGCCGTGCGCAGGCCATCGCTCAGTTCGGCCCCCTCCATGTCTCCGGACTCGTTGCCTGGTTGATCTGGTGCTTCGTTCATATTTTCTTCCTCATCGGACTCAGGAACCGAGTACGGGTGATGCTGGAGTGGGTCTGGTACTACTTCACCTTTAAGCCAGGAGCGGCCTTGTTGTTTCCAAGGAGAAGTGCGTCTCCGGACAAACCCTCATCTACGGATAATTCACGGACATAGACTGTACGCAAAAGATCATCGCGGTGCGTCGCCTCGAATGCGCTGGCTCTCACCGATTCCGGGCATGAGCGACACCGCCACTCGACCCCATTGTCCAGGTGGGCCATAAGCTCAAACAACGGCGGGCTGGACGGATGTTGCTCAAGACAGATTAACCGGTTAAGATCCGGTAGGAATTTTAGAGGATGATCCTTTGGTGAAACCGATTAAGTAGGTGGAGACTTCTTTCTAAACGTCTACTGCCGACTTAAATGAAACGCTTCCGCACATCAATCGCAGTTCTCACCGGTCATCAGGAATCAACCGTTAAGACTAGGTGTCATACTTGTCGCGAGCGTAGCCATGCTCATCAAAGTGAAACGTCCCCCCGACAGCTCAACAAGTTGCGGAGGACACCCTACGGAGCACGCAATCTTTGACCGCACTCTGATGGTTGACACCCGCCCTTCCGCCACGTAGGTTTTCTCCGTCACCATACGAATAGACACCTTTGCCCAAGACATCAGCACTGTGGACTGGTCACTGCTCATACTTCCGCTCATTGTTCTCATCATCGGAAGCATCGGGTGGTTTGTTCTACGCCGATTTCTTACCAATACCAGGAACGAGTTCCGAGAATATCAGCCAACCCTTCGCGTGACCAACCTCTCCACGCTGAACACAGGAGACGTCGTCACACTGACACCGGAAGTCGAAAATCTGGGGCCTGGAGTGGCCTACGATTGCCTACTGCAGTTATCCGGATGGGATGGAAGTTTTTCCGTTAAAGCTCTTCATCCGCACGGCCCTCGATATCGGAGACACTCCGTCCCCATCGTTCTGGGGCCTGGCGCTCCAATCCGCATGAAGCCGATGAGTCGATGTTTCTTACGAGTATCGTATCGCGATCGCTGGGAGCAACGGTACGAATGCTGGTATCCGGTTGTCCAAGTCCAGAATGCGAACAATCGCCTCTACAACATCCGTATTGATCTCTCTCAACCTGAGTTCACCGAGCCCCATCCATCAGTCCATGAAATGTGGAAACTGCTGCGCCAGCGTTTCCCCAACGAAGATGAAGAGAGTCATGCATGATGCTGAGCAACGTGTCATCGTGTTAGATAGACTCCTCCTTGCCTCAATCACGTAGAGGAACCCAATAGCCACGTCCCTTATATCTCAACCGCGGGGGCTTGCAATCTGAGCACGCGAGACGTACCATTTTTATGACACACTCACGCTGAGTCGTCGTCTCCTCTCGAAGACCATGTAAGAATCGGTCATGCCGGTCGACTGAGAAACAGCGGTCTCAATGTAAAAAGGAGGGCTCAGATGCCATCGAAAATTCAAATTGACCCGATCATCAAAATTACAAAGACTGATGAGGAATGGAAAAAGCAATTGTCGGCGATGGCCTATCGCGTGTTGCGGCATGAAGATACCGAGCGTCCCTTTGTGAACCCACTGCATGACAATCACGAGTCCGGGATCTACTATTGCGCCGGCTGTAACTTGCCGTTGTTCTCATCCGAACACAAGTTCGATAGCGGGACCGGATGGCCCAGTTTTTGGCAGCCGATCGACCATCGAGCCGTCGAGACTCGGACGGATTATAAACTCTTCCTGCCACGAACCGAGGTTCATTGCGCCCGCTGCGGGGGCCACCAGGGCCATGTATTCAAGGATGGCCCAAAGCCGACCGGGCTTCGCTACTGCATCAACGGAGTTGCGCTGAAGTTTATGGCTGGATGATTCTCACGGATCTCACAATCCCAACTCGCTCTTCAGACTCTTGATGGACACTTTTATACCGCTCAGGCCAGCCTAACTCCTCGCTAGCGCTTGCCGACTTGTTCGCGGTACAATTCTTAATCACGCATCATTGATTCAGGATCGTCATGTTCGGCCGAGCGTTACTATTTCTTGTCCTGCCTCCGTTACTGCTTTCATGTGGAGAGTCAGGCGGTCTGTTTACGTCAACGACCAATCCTTGCTCATTGCTGACAGTGGAGGAAGCGCAACAGGCGCTAGGCGAGTCGGTCCAGGAAGGCACGCTCTCGGACCCATCGACCTGTCTTTTCAAAGCTCACCGTCACGATGGTAATGCCGTCACCGTTCAACTCGATGAGTCGATCGGCAACGATCAGCGTGTGTGGTTCAATAAAGAGCGCCTGAGCCGTGACAGTCGTCTCATTCCAGGGCTAGGCGACGGGGCGTTTCGAATCGACTCCTCACCGACATTATCCCGTCTGACCTTCATGCATAAGGATGCGTTTGTGACGGTCATCGTCGCATCAACCAAGCAGAAGCATCTGAGCGAGTCTGTGACCCTGTTGAGCCGGGCCGTCGCAACTCATTACGGAGCTACGTTGGCCACGACGCTGCCTCCCACGGCTTCCAACTCCACCCCAAGTGAAGGGATCACTCCTCACCTCGTCTCACGGCCAACCCCTGTGAGTCTGACACAAACACTTCCTGGCCCGTCTGAGACCCAGGCCGGACCGCACAAAGCACCCTCTCTGGATCCGACTGGCCTCATCGGAACCTGGCACACGCGCTCAACACAGGGAACGACCCAGCATGACATGCTACTCATCATCAAGCCGAACCTCGAATGGTCGCTCTCCTCGATGATGCAATTTGATGGGGTAGTGAACGCGGAAGGAGGACTGTGGTTGCTCGAACGCGCCAATACGTTCAAGGGGCTTGGTTGGAAGGGGTCATACCGCAAAAAGACGGTGGACTCATTCGCCAGCACCGGCAGCGTCCAGGCCATTTGGACACGACTCGCGCCCGATGAAAGCCCAAAACGCATTCCAGCAGAACTCTGGAAACTGCGACGCGACGCAACCAGTGTACCGGTGTTCCAAATCAAAACAGTCGATCCCGATTTAGTCGGCCAGTGGGAAGGGGCCGGCACCTATGCAGGCGGCTCCGCCGCTTTTGTGTGGGCGATCAAGCCTTCCGCGGCGACGGACTTGCTGATCGTCGAGTCGCTCCGTGGGACCGTAAAGACCAAGGACGGCCTCCCGCAACTTCAACCGATCAAGAAGAAGGGCCAGCGAGTCAGCGTCGTCGCCATCTATGACCATGGCTTTACGACGACCGATGGAAAAACTAACCTTCGCTGGAGCAAACTCCGCCCCGAATCGACAGAAGATGGTCGGCTTTAGCGGTGGCCCCTCGGCGCTTTCTTGTTGAAAGGGAGCTTTGATGCTAAATCCCCCAGAGCGCATCGGATTTGTCGGTGTCGGCCGTATGGGTGCCAATATGGCCAGGCGCCTGAAAGCACAGGGGTACCGCATCGCAGCGGTTCAAGACCGTCTTGCCGAATTATCGGAGACCTTGGCACAGGAACTGGAATCGGAACAGGCCAGGTCACCGGCGCGTGTCGCTGAAATATCGAATATCGTCATCACGGTCATATCCGATGACGCGGCGATGCGTGAGATTTATGCGGAACAGGACTCGGCCAGCCTGATGGCACACGCGAAGGATCGACTGTTCATCAATTGCGCGACGCTCTCACCCAACGTTCATCGAGACATTGAACGGCTGGTCACAGAACGGGGTGGCAGATGCCTGGAAGCATGTATGGCAGGAAGCATCACGCACGCGCGAGAAGGGACATTGTATTTAATGTGCGGTGGGAAACCCGAGGTCTTTGCAAATGCAAAGGCCGTCCTCGAAGTGCTCGGAACGAAAGTGCAATACATCGGCCAAGCCGGCGAAGCGGCACAAGTGAAGGTGTTGGTGAATATGGTGATGAACAGCAACACTGTTGCGCTGGCAGAAGGGTTGGGACTGGGAGCGGCACTTGGGATCGACCTGACTCTCCTCCGTGATGTCTTCAGCCAGACTGGAGCCGCGTCGCGAGTGTTGGACACAGACGGCGAAGATATGCAGCAGCGCGCCCATGAATGCTACTTTTCCGTGGCCCATGCTGCGAAGGATTCGACCATTGCGCTTGACCTAGCTGAGCAGGCAGGCCTGTCTCTTCCGGTTGCACGTGCAACATTGAGCCAATATCAACGCTTGATGGAATCGGGAAAAGGTGGCTTGGATAAGTCTGCAGCTGCCGAATTAACCTTCCCGGACCGCCTTGGCTCAGCAAAGAGCACATGCGATTCCGGAGAGAACGTGAAGAGGAGAAACGACAGTACTGTTCTAGGTTAGGCTTGGCCTGAAAAGAAACTCGTCACCTGATCAACTGGGACACAACCGACCAAGAGATCACCGTCCGGAGATACGATCAAAGGCACACCGTTTTGACCCGTGGCATGCCAGGCGGTTTCCCATTTTTGAGCAAGCACGAGATACTCGTCATCAACGTCTTCCGTGCCCTCCTCTCCTGCTAATTGTTTCACAACTTGGAGACTAGAGATATCTTGTCCCTCGCACCAGAAGGCACGGTACGTACGCTTTACGAAGTCCATCCCACGCTGAACATCCTGTCGCAGCAGTGCCGCGGCTTGTTTGATCGCTGGTAACGTATTGGGCTTCCCGCTCGGCAAACTAATCGGAAGACCGGGAGCTAATCGCTGCACGACCGCAACCTCATGTTTCAATTCAGCTCCCAGGGAACCTTGCCACGGTCTCATTGGCCTCGGCAGATGCGGTGCATGCTGAACCCCATGCCACTCACAAGAATCCAGTAGATTCATCTCATCCAGCCGCTCATGAAGCGCGTAGCAGAACGGACAATTGAAGTCGCTGTACAGGAGAAACTTTTTGGAGGGAGCAGCGGTTGTCATGATGCCACTTTACCGAAGTGGCTCAAGAGAATCTACCCCGAGAGTGCCGGCTGGGACCGGTAAGACCTCCACAAGGTCAAGAGTCGACGTGGCGCGTCAACTCTTGAAGATGTGTACGAAGTATCGGCAATGTCAACGGCTTGATCAGAACCCTATCCATACCGGCTTGAAGACACCTTTTCGTTTCCTCCTCGGAGGTGTGACCAGTGAGGGCCATGATCGGCAATCGCATAGGCATGCCTTCTTCCCGGCGACGAACTTCCTTGGTGGCTTCGTATCCATCCATCTCCGGCATTTCACAATCCATCAAGACCACATCGTAGGTGGTCCGCTCAATGGCCTCCACAGCCTCGAGTCCAGTGCGGGCCACTTCAACCTGGCATCCGAGCTTTTGCAGAAACTTGCATGCGACGACTTGATTAATTTCATTGTCGTCCACGACTAAGACTCGCAAAGGCCCCACCTGGTCTCCCGCAGTACGCTGGGGCGTCCCTGAGGACGATACTGTAACCTCTCGATGAATCGCCGGAAGGAGGTTGGTGGTATAGGTGAACATGCTGCCCTGACCGAATACGCTATTGACCGTGATCGTCCCTCCCATCAGCTCGACAAGCTGCCTGCAAATCATGAGACCGAGACCGGTCCCTCCAAATCGTCTCGCGGTCGAAGTCTCGGCTTGTGCATACGCTTTAAACAGATTGGCTTGTTGTGCAGGAGTTAACCCGATACCCGTATCTTGCACGCTCCACTGCAGAACCACCACGTCAGATTCGTCCCTCGCATCTCGCTTTAAAGAAGAGATGACGATCGTGACTCCTCCGTGTTTTGTGAACTTGATCGCATTTCCGACGAGATTGAAGAGGATTTGTCTTAACCTGATGGGATCGCCTCGGAACTCCTCAGGAACATCGGCATCAATCTTCAGCGAAATCGTGAGGGCTTTGGAGGCTGCCAACCCTTCTGCCAACGTCGTCACATCACCGACCAATGCCCGCAGATTGACATTGGCCACCTCTAAGCGCATCTTGCCGGCTTCGATTTTTGAAAAATCGAGAATGTCGTTCACCAACGTGAGTAACGCGTCGGCAGAACGATGCATCGTCTCAATCAGCTCCCGTTGCTGATCTGTGAGCGATGTGTCTTTGAGAAGCTGCGTGCAGCCCAGCACTCCATTCATTGGAGTCCGAAGCTCATGACTCATCGTAGCTAGAAAAATCCCCTTCGCCCGCGTCGACTCCTCAGCTGCTTCTTTGGCTCGGCGCAAGGCCACATCGGACGTGATATCGAGCCCATATGCACGAACCAATTCCAGCTCTTTCAGAGGGAAAAGCGACCATGCGATAACCCGATCGGCAACGGCATGCTCGACTCGAGCCAGCGAGGATTCCGTTGCAAGACATTCCTGGAGCATTCCTGATAGATTCGCAGGGAACATGGCCTCTATACCAGATTCAAGCACCCCCCACCGCTCCATCACATTGAGCATGCCGGTGTTGGCGTAGAGGACCGAACCCGTAGCGTCAAATTCCACGATGGGGTTCGGCGCATCCTCGGCAAGCCGTGCAGCTCGTTGGACATCACGCTGAATCTCCGTGGCATTCGTCAGATCCTGCACCACCACCACGCCCCCCACTCGCGTGCCTTGTTGCGTTCGCGGCCAGAATGACAGTGACAGCTCAAATTGCGCCCCGTCTTCACGTGTCCAAAAGTGGGAAGGGATGACGACAAGTTCTCGAGTATGCACCATTCGAGTGAATGGGCATTGAGCGACCTCGTTCTCACCCGACGTCAGACAGCGGATAAGGTCGTGAAAGCCCTGTCCGACTGCGCTACGGGTTCGGCCAACCAGTTGTTGTGCCACGGTATTCAAAGACATAATTCGACCGTCGTGGCCCACAAAGAAGATGGCTTCCGGAACGGACTCCATGAGGAGAGTCGCGTCCTCTCTCATGGGTAACCATGGCGGTTCAGACGTGGAGTGAGACGAAGAAGTAGACGTTCTAGAGAGAGACATGATGCGAGTATAGAGGTGTCCTGCTTTCCTCCAACACTATCGGCAGAATTACGGCCCTCCTGAAGATTCAATGAACCTGATCTCTGAAGGACTAAGCCGGATACAGTCGGTTTTAGTTTGTTGATAAACAAGTCAATTGAGTCTCTCAAGTTCTTTCCATACCAACCGATAAAATCTTCGATAGGGCGTAAAAGATGGTCCCCAAGGAGGTGTCTATGATTTCCGCCATACACACCGCACTCACGGGCCTGACTGCTTTTGGCAAGCAACTCGAGGTTGTGGCGCACAACATCGCCAACCTCAATACGGACGGATTCAAGAAACTCCGAACGACATTCGTCGAAGCGCCAACGAGTGGTGTACTCCCTGTCGTTGAGAAAGATGATTCCTCCGGCCCGACGATCCTTCGAGACACGGGCCGAAATCAATTGGAGCTCGAACTCTCAAATACTGATCTTGGTGAGGAGCTCGTGCAACAGATGCTGGCGCAACGCAATCTCGAGGCGAATCTTCACACCATCAAAACCGATGATGCATTACTAGGGAGTATCCTGGACCTGAAAAGGTAGAGATACCCCTGTCGCAGCCCCAACATCGATACCCAATCGGAACAGTTACGTCACCGCCACTCGGGTTGATAGCTTTGCCAGGCATAGCATTCCCATCTACCTCTATGCTATGTCGAGTCCATGCGCTCACCTCGTGTTTTGTTGTTGATCCCTCCGCTGACGCAACTCAACACCCCTTATCCGTCCACTGCATATCTGACAGGATTCCTTGAGACACGCGGAATCCGTGCAGAACAGGCGGATTTGGGAATCGAAATGGTGCTGCGCCTATTCAGCCCCGATGGGCTACGCCACGTCTTCAGCCAACTCCGCACCCGAGCAGATGCTCTTCCCAAAGAAGCCGTCAACATGATGCGGGCGGAGCGAGCATATATTCAGATGATTGGACCAGTCGTTTCGTTCCTGCAAGGACGGAACCCAGACGCCGCAACCCAACTGATTAAACCAGGAGTCTTACCCCAAGGGCCAAGATTCCGAGGTCGGAAAACCTTCCCACACTCAGTCTCCGTGGATGACCAAGCCAAACAATGGGCAACGTTCTTTCTCGAAGATCTTGCTGATCTCGTTCAGGTTACGATCACCCCGCACTTTTCGATGAGTCGCTATGCGGAGCACATTGGACGCTCCGCTTCATCTTTTGATCAGATCGCCAATGCCCTTACTGCCCCCGCTAGCCTCACTGATCAGTGGCTATTGGAGTCGTTCTGGACGCACTTTGACCGGGTCAAGCCATCTCTGGTCGGTCTGTCCGTACCGTTTCCAGGTAACTTGTATGGCGCGTTCCGCATCGCAAGAGCGATCAAACAGCGCTATCCCGCCGTACCGGTGGCCCTGGGGGGAGGCTATGTCAATACCGAGCTGCGCCGAGTCACCGATCCTCGAGTGTTTGATTATGTCGACTTCATCACGCTCGACAACGGTGAACGCCCCCTCCTCTCGTTGATCGAACATCTCTCAGGCCTACGTTCACTCCAATCGTTGTGCCGCACAATGTATCGTGAGAAACACCGCGTGGTCTATACCGACGATCCATCGTCTACCGACTTCACAATGAACGAGACCGGCTGTCCAACCTACCGAGGCCTAGCTCTGGATCAATACTTGACCATTCTGGACAGTATCAACCCGATGCATCGTCTTTGGTCGGAAGGTCATTGGAACAAGTTGACCGTCGCTCATGGTTGCTATTGGAAACAATGTACGTTCTGCGATGTCGGGCTCAACTACATCAGTCGGTACGAGATGACTCCGACCGATCGGCTGATCCAACAGATTGAACAGCTCGTCGCCGAGACCGGTCGCACCAGGTTTCACTTTGTCGATGAAGCGGCGCCGCCTGCTGCGCTGAAATCACTCGCGCTCGCGCTGTTGGAGCGAAAGATCAAGATCACCTGGTGGGGCAACATTCGCTTTGAGACGGCATTTTCACCGGATCTGTGTCGTCTCCTGTCTGCCTCCGGCTGTATCGCGGTCACCGCCGGACTCGAAGCGGCCTCAGACCGCCTTTTGGGCAACATGAAAAAGGGCATTACCGTCGATCAGACCGCCCTCGTTGCTGCAGGATTCAAAGATGCTGGCATTCTGATCCACGCGTACCTCATGTACGGGTGCCCATCAGAAACCATTCATGAAACTGTCGATTCACTGGAACGAGTCCGCCAGTTGGTAGCAGCCGATCTCATTCAATCCGCCTTTTGGCACCGCTTCACCGTCACGGCACACAGCCCGGTCGGGCTCAATCCTGACGCACACGGCCTACGCATCCTTGGCCCTACATTCCAGGGCTTTGCAGAAAATGACTTAGTACATGATGATCGTTGGGGAAGCGTTCCGGACTGGCTCGGCGAGGGACTTCGCCGATCACTCCTCAACTACCTCGAACGCCGGGGACTCGATCTTGATATCCGTCAGTGGTTCGATGAAGATGTTCCTCGTCCAACCGTCCCTTCCACATGGCTAAAATATCTGCTGAAGAACCGGGTGATCGAGGATCGCTCAGAGGCAGAACGGCGATGTGTCTGGTTGGGTGGAGCCGTGACGTGTGAGCCGGGAGGAAGCAAATCTCGACTCATTCATGCCGGCTCGGAAAAGGAGTACATCTTCATTCTTCCCGAGTCACAAGCCACGTGGGTCCAGCAATTGATCGTGACATCCACCCCACGGTCGTCATCGCAAGAGTATCCATACATCCAACAAGCTGGTAGCCAGTTTCCTGGAACCATCTCAGACTTTAATGCGTTTCTAAACACCTCGTCATGGAAAAAGATTCGATCCGCCGGTTTAGTGCTGGTGTAATTCACGCGACATCCATCGTCAGCTCGACAAGCTGCCAAACACGAAGTCCTGCAAGGCCATGAAGGCCAAGCTCCATCGGTCAGGCAAAAAGAAAGAGCCGGAACCCACAGCGTGGGTTCCGGCTCTTCTGAGAGCACCGGCCTCTCTAGCTCACGTGAGCTGGTTAGTACTGCAGCTGCAAGGCCACGTGGAACGAATCCGCTTTTTGCACCGGTTG
>CABVRV010000025.1 GCA_902500755.1 uncultured Nitrospira sp. | reverse complement strand
ATCATCGGCACGAGCTTCATGCCGTATGTGCAGAATGTCGCAGGTTTAACCGGCATCAATTATCGATCTGAGCCGTATTTATATCGGCAAGATCAGGGCTGTTCATTGGGGAAGATGTTCCAGCCTTGCAAGGCGGACAATCCCGAAGATCCGGCAACACCCATTATCGAATCACATGCCGGCGATCCGGTGCGCATCCATGTTATCGGCGTCAATAATGAACAGAACGGTATGTTCGGCATCGAGAAACATGAATGGCCGATCGAGCCATTTATGCGGGGCGCGGACCAGATCAGTGTCGTAGAATTCTCCGGTTCCGAAGTTCTTGATGTATTTCTTCCTTCGGCCGGTGGGCCATCCCGGTTGCCTGGCGACTATGTGTATAGTAACCAGCGGTTGCCGTATTCCCAGTCCGGGCAGTGGGGATATGTGAGGGTATTGCCGACTGGGGATAACAGACTCCAACCATTAGGTGCTGGTGGAGTAGGCTCCAAGCATGCGGACAGTGAGCATCAGCCTCAGGTTGTTCCGACGGCGATGAAGTAGGCGCCTAGGAATTCTGGGGAGGAGAGAGAAGGGGGAGCCGCGCTTTCAGCGCGGCTCCCCTGTTTTTTATCAAGAGCCCTGCAATCGTGAATGGAACTCGGTATAATCAAATGGATTGCTTCAATATCCGACCACTCAAGTCCATATGGTTGTTGGTGAGAGGAGCAGAACGATGAAACTGACACAATATGTGTTCATTGCGGTTGCGACTATAGGGCTCTATTCGTCGGCCCATGCCTATAAAGAGGTCATAGTATCGAATGGAGGCACTCTCACCGGCATCGTGAAGCTGGAGGGGCAGGTGCCCAAGCCAAAAGGTTACAATCTCACGACGCTGCCGGACCAGTTTTATTGCGGTCGTATTTCTGACGGCGAAGGCTGGCGCATCCTGCAACCTTTCAATATTGGCCCTAAGGGAGAGTTCCGAGAGGTCCTCGTCTATCTAGAAGGGGTTGAGGCTGGGAAGCCCTTCGAAGATGATGGCGCACGGTTGATTGAGGCAAAAGATTGCCTCTTTCTCCCCTTCACAACGGTGGTGAGAGACAATCAGCCGGTGACGGTCGTCAATATGGACCCGGTCATGCACGACATTCAAGCGTACGAGACGTCCCATCTCGGCCCGCGGGTATTATTCAACGTTCCTCTTCCGATGAATCCGGCCCATCCTCGGGATCTGAAGGATCGCAGTGACGCGGGGATGTATCATAAACATATGGCCGGTGCGCCGATGAAGCAATTGGTCAATCTGAGCAAGGACCGGCGGGTGTTCGTCATGCAATGCGGGTTTCACGCTTATATGGAGAGTTGGGGAGTTGCCGTCACGAATCCATACTTTGCCAAGACCGACGAACAGGGGAGATTCACCCTCGTTGACGTGCCGCCTGGGACTTACAAGCTGGTCGTATGGCACCCTTATGTCCGGAGTACCACCGAACAGACAGTGACGATCGGTCCGAATGGGACCGTTGACACTCAACTGGTGGTCGCAGCCCCGACCGGCCGACTTTACGCCAACGAGGTGCTCGATCATGCGTACAGCCGATTCAATGTGACCGAAGAAACCAAGAAAGAAATTGATCCGATGATCGAGAAGCAGCGCCATTGAATATCGGGAAGAGGAGAGGAAATTGAGCGCAAGAGGGACGTCGTTCACGTTTGGAATCGGAGCCTTCGTCCTATTAATGGGGATTGGACCAAGTTACGCCTATGAAATTATCGAGGTTGAGCACGGTGGATCAATAGAAGGCACGATCACCCTCGATGGATCAGTACCTGAACCGAAGGGGTTCAATCTCATTACCTTTCCTGACCCTGCGTATTGTGGCCGCATTTCCAACGGTCGTGGGTGGCGCTTACTCCATGACTTCGTCGTCGACCATCGGGGGGGATTAAAGGATGCCATTGTGCTTCTGGAAGGGGTTGAAGTCGGGAAACCCTTCGAGGTGTCTGTTCCGTTGATCGAAGCGCGCGATTGCATGTTTCAGCCGTTCATGACGGTCGTCCGGAACGGGCATGCAGTCGAAGTCATCAATATGGATCCCGTCATGCACGACATTCAAGGGTATGAAACATCGCCGGAGGCGGGTGCCCGTGTATTGTTCAACACTCCTCTCGTCATGAACCATCAGCATCGACGGGGAGATCTCCATGCGTTGCATAACCATGCTCCCGGCAAATCGCTGGTCGGCCCGATTTATCTTAATAAAGGTCGCCGTACCTTCTATATGCAATGCGGATTTCATGCCTATATGGAAAGTTGGGCCATGGCCGTAAACAATCCCTATTATGCCCTGACCGATGCTGAAGGGAAATTCAAGATCGACGGGATCCCACCTGGTACGTATCAGTTAGTGGTATGGCATCCACAGACAGGACCTGGCACGACAAAATCCGTCGTGGTGCGACCGGATGGAAAACTCGTCGAGCAGCTCTCTGTGCCCGCTCCGAGGGGGAGTCGAACGGCCTATAAAGTCATAGACAACCCACGATTCGGTCTTGAATCGTTGGGATATTCCATCGATATCCAACCACTGCTCGAACACCAGCATTGACGACCGATGTTCTCTTCGCTGCGAGGAAAACCTGCAGCTTGGTGGTTTGTGCTTCTGTCTGTGTCGGCGCGCTCTGCGTGCCGCTCTCCAGTTCAAAAGCCAGCGATCGTCTTCCTGCAGAGCCGGAATTTTCAGGCACGCTCACTAAACGAGTGAATGGGAAACACTATCGCGCACAAGTGTTTGCCAAGGGGGCTTGGCTCAGGTTGGAGTATACGTATGCTATTCGAACCGAGCGTGGCTTTGCCGCGATTGAAATCATCAGGCCGGATGTCGCAGAAATTTGGTATGTCCTTCCACAACGAAAAGAATTATTGGTCACGCCCTTCACCGAAGATATTCTCCCAACCCGTCCTGAATTGGTCGGAGAAACTGAGAGGACGGTGGTCGGAGATGACGAGATAGTTGGTCGAGCCGCACGGTTGTTCGACGTCCGAACTGAACGCCACGGACGTCTTGAACGATTCTACGAATGGGTCGATGCAGAGACTGGGATCGTGCTCAAGTTGGTCAGCCAGGACCGTGATTGGTCGTTCGAATATGAGCGGGTGCGTATGTCGCCGCAACCCAGCATGTACTTTGAAGAGCCGCCAGGCTATAGAAAACGACTGAGTACGGCCAATCAGAGGCGCGCGGAGTAGAGGATGATTGCCTTGCGTATTCGACGAGCTGTGTTGGCCTTGTTTCCCTTGGTGTGCCTTCTTCTCATCTTCGAACCGGCATGTGGCGCGACGCAATCCGACCTTCAGAAGATTCAAGCACTGTACGATAATATGGAGTACCAAAAGGCCCTTGAGGAGTTGGCCAAACTTGACACAGAGACATCCGGGGTACCGGACGTTCGCCGACTCAAGGTCCGCACGTTGGTGAGGCTCGGCAACTCCAAAGATGCCCTCACGGAATATGACAAACTTGCGCAAATGCTCCAGCAGGATGATCGGGTGATCCTTCGAGAGGTGGCCCTTGGATTCATCGTGGTCCTTACGAAGGATATGAGAGAGCAGATGCGTGGAGCGGCATATACGGCTCTGAAAGAGTGGCAAAGTCCCCAGGCCATTCCATTTTTAGAGGATGGCCTCAGTGACGGGTCTGGTCTTGTCAGAGCTTTGGCAGCTGAAGGGCTTGCCAAGCTGGATGCCGGACGTCGTTCGCCAAAATTCAGGCAGGCCCTTGGGGATCAAGCCGTGCTAGTAAAGGAGGCAGTACTCAAGGGGTTTGCGAAGTCAGATGATGTGTCGGTCGTCTCACTCGTTGAACCGCTGCTGAAGGACCCAGAGGTACGGGTGCGCGTGGCGGCAGCCGAGGTTCTCTGTCATCTGAAACGTCCAAAGGCGTGCGACTTGCTGCTGCGGTATGCAAAAGCGCCGAATCCCGATGAACGAACGTCGGCAATTCGCGCATTGGTGGAGCGCCAATCGTCAAAAGTAATTCCGATTCTCACGGAGGCAAGCCAACACAAGCAACCATCAGTGCGGGGAGCTGCCGCGGCAGGGTTTGGCCATATGCCGTCAGCGCAAGCTGTACCTGTATTGACGCGACTTCTAGGAGATCCACTCACTCCTGTTCGAATCGCTGCAGCGGTGAGTTTAGGCAAGATGCATGGTTCGGACGCACGGTCGGCTCTGATCAACGCGCTCGATGACCGCGATTCCGCGGTGAGGGCTTTCGTCATCGGTGCGCTTCTAGAGCAGGACGAACGGTATGAAATCCTAGCCAGCTCCGTGCGAACGCTCATCAATACGAAAGAGCCGGCGGTTCGTGCTGCCGTGGCACGGGCCTTGGGGCATGCGGGACAGGTGAATCGAGAGCCGGCGCGGTCGGCGTTGATGCTGTTGCTACAGGATACGGTGCCTCGTGTAAGGATTGCAGCGATCCGATCGATCGCGAAGGTCGAGGGAGCGCGCGCGATGGAGATGTTCAAAGAGAACCTGCATGACGAGGATGATGCCGTTCGAGCCACGGTAGGGGGTGCACTTTTAACAGTCTCTGCACCGAACGAGTAGGTGCACCGGTGCGCCCTGGTTCCGGCATCGCTCTTTAATCGTATGATACGATCATTTTTCAAATAGGTGTCCGGAAGGAGCGTGCTCCAATGTTTATGCGATTTGTGGTGTGCTCGGCTTTGTGGAGCCTTGTGTTTGGCCAATCTATTTCATTCGCCGCCGACCGATCAGCTCACGATCCAGTTGAGTTCCTAGCCGCCATGGACGGCGCCCAGATGATCGTGGTGCCGGCCGGCTTGTTTCCAATGGGTGTACCCGATGGAGATCGAGACGGGGGTCGGGATGAATACCCACGTCATCAGGTGTTTGTAGACACGTTCGCGATCGACAAGTACGAAGTGACGAATGGCTTATATGTGGCCTTTGTCAAGTCTACAGGGCATCGCGTACCGCAGAACCCAAAAAATCCAACGCGAAATCTGTGGCAAGGAGACAGCATCACAGACTCCCTTGTCGATCGACCTGTGATCAACGTTGATTGGTTTGACGCGGAAGCATACTGCGCATGGGTGGGCAAACGACTCCCGACGGAAGCAGAGTGGGAAAAGGCGGCCAAAGGAACGTCCGACAGGAGGTTCCCATGGGGGAATGTGGAACCGACGGCTAAGCATCTCAATTACAATCAACGATGGATTGGAGAGAAGACCCTCATGCCTGTTGGAAGTTATGAAGCGGGCAAGAGCCCATTTGGAGTATACGACATGGCCGGCAACGTCTGGGAATGGGTCAATGACTGGTATGACGCCCAGTACTATGAGAAGAGCCCGGAGAAGAACCCTCAAGGTCCAGCCGCTGGTTTAAAGAAGGTCATTCGCGGCGCAGGATGGCAAAACGAAACGCCCACCGTCCGCATCTTTACCCGTGTAGAGAGCGATCCGATGATGCGCAATGAGTCGACGGGGTTTCGGTGTGCAGCCGATGTTCCGTTGAAATAACCAACGGACACTCACTCTAAATCCGTGGCTCTTCCATGCGTGCTCAGGCGATCACGTCGTGCGACCAGCCCGGCCCATCCTCTCGATCTCGACCGTTTCCGTTGTGATAAGACGATACAGCGGTTGTTTAGTTCCGGGCTTCTGGTGAAGTTGTCACATCTCGTGCGCAACGGAAACCGAGCCAATTCATTTTTGTATTCGGGTCTGTCCCGTTGCGTTGCGCGGTTCGTACGCTTGGGGTGCTGTCGATCCAGCTGCCGCCGCGGAAGCTCCGCTGGGTTCCCTTCTCCGGTCCTTTTGGATTCTGGGCGGGCGCCGTCGCATAGTATTTGGAGTCATACCAATCGGCGACCCATTCGGCCACATTGCCGGACATCTGAAAGGCACCGTACGGACTCACGGCATTGTCGTACTTGTCGACAGAAATAATCGGTGGATAGAGCAAGAGGCGCTCGGGGCGATCTCGTACAGGGCCTGACAGACCAGTCCGTCCGAAGTTCGCCCGCGACAATCCAGCCATCTGATTCCCCCAGGGATAGACACGTCCATCCTGCCCACGCGCGGCTTTTTCCCATTCCGCTTCGGTTGGGAGCCGTTTGCCTGCCCATCGACAGTAGTCATCGGCTTCAACCCAGGAGATATGCATGACGGGATGATTCGACATCGTGTCCTGGAAGTTTCCACCGTCATACTGCCAGTCGATCAGAGGCGGCAGGTCATGAGCCAGGACGTATTTCAGAAATTGGACGGTCGTGACTTCAAATTTGTCGATTTCGTAGGCGTCCAGATAGACTTTGCGCTGCGGGAGTTCGGCTTGGTATGCGTTCCGATCAACTTTTTTGTCGCTCCCCATCAAAAACTCGCCGGCGGGAATCACGATCATTTCGTCATGCGCCGAAAGTTTGGCTCTCTCTTCCGCCAGTCGTTTTCCTTCAGGAGTCCACTGCCGAACAACGTCAGCCACGTCCAGCGCAAGCGCTCCTCCCACAGCGATGAGTCCCGTGAGTGCCATGCTTAAGGCGATCCGATAAACTCGCACGATCCGTCCTCCTTCGTGTATCACATGCTTGGCCCGTTCTGTTCGGGCTCCGGCGTGTCAAATGCTTCCAACGGTTGAAAGTTCACAGGTAAGTTAAAGAGGTAGTCTGAAACAGAGCGCATTTTTACGTGATGATACTCGATGATCCAGCTGCCGTCTTTCTTGGCAAGTTTCATGGGGAAATGGATATCCGTGGCAACCCATTGGTAGTAGGCATCGACTCGCTCCCCTTGCTTCGTCGTGACCTCATACAGCACCGTGGGATGCCCTTCGCGTACTTCCGAACCGATCTCCTGCCGTGAGATTTCTCCCTCCAGCTGCGCACTCACTCTCAAGTCATGGTCAGGGCTGTAAGGAATGGTCTTGAAGTGTTTCATTCTTGAAAGTAAAAGCCAGACGATCTGTTTGTCCTTTCGCACGATGCTGACGTTCACTGGTCCCGTGCTATGGTGTTCGATCCGCCACATCGCATCACGGTAATAGATATAGGATTTGTGCAACTTGCCGTCGATCTTAGTCACCTGATCAGCTGTAAACTCCAGGGCTGAAGCCTGCTGCCCAAACAGCAGCCCACTCCAGACAATCACGAATATCCAACGGTGCTGACTCATCGGGCAAGATACTACCATAAGGATCAGCGAAGTTTCCTCACTCGCCGTCGGCAGGTTTGTGGGAGCGGTGTCCCGTACGGGGCTTATCGCTACGGGAGCGGAGAACTCGATGATCGTGCGCATCGAAACCCGATGGTTGCCGAACGTTGATCCGGAGAAGCTCCGCCTCTGGTCGCCGATCGGAGCATCACCCGCTTACTTTTCCAGGAGCCTCCGCGAACGCCTTTGTAGCGCCCTGCGGTTGGGCCAGGCGGATTCCGCTCCGGCATATACGCATAGTAGTCGAAGCCAAACCAGTCCTGTACCCATTCCGCCACGTTCCCTGCCATATGGTGAAGTCCATAGGGGCTCTTTCCGTCGTCATGTGAATCGACGGCGGCCAGAATGGGGATTTCATGAACATGATGTTGCCCAAACATCGCGAGGGTGGAGGTAGGAGCGGCTTCGCCCCATGGGTAGAGGTTACCCGCCGAACCGCGCGCCGCCTTTTCCCATTCGGCTTCCGTCGGAAGCCTTGCTCGCTTTGCCGTGCAGAGACTATGGGCTTCTGCCCATGTGACATAGAGCGCAGGCCATCGAGTCAGAGTCTGGTCTGAAACGAAATGGACGGTAATGAGATGCCAGATCAGTTTCTGTAGCTCAGTAGAGGGATGCAGCCTCTTCCTCTGTAGAAAGGAGAGATATTCTCCGAGGCTGACTTCTTCACGGTCGATCTCGTAGTCGTCCAGCCAGACCTGTTGTTGAGGGAGTTCCGTATCATCGAACTGTGTCCACTTTCCATACGGATCACCATCGACTCTCTTGGAACCGAGTAAAAACGTCCCGGCTGGGATGGTCACCATCGGTGATGATCGGGCCAGCCCGGCGATCCGAGTCACATGTTTGGCCAGTTCCGGCGTGGGTTTTGATTCAGACGCTGCCATAGTTGGGCATGGCATGACGAGAAGGAGAAACAGGGAAAGTACAGACCACGTGCAACTGTTCGGCATCAAGCGGTGTCCAGGATGTTCATGAGGGCTCTTTTTGTGTGAGACTATAAGCTCAGGGTTCACGGCTTACAAGACAGCGGAGACATTCGATGCGCTTTCATGAGGGCTGAATTGAACGAGAGTGATGAGGTATCCTGGCATGACTTCAGGAGAAAAAGCACCTGACTCTGTTTCACGGTGGTCCAGTCGGAAGGACCGTTTGAAAGGATAGTCGAATGAGTGATCATGTCTCTTCGTCGGTTCGGTGTGTGAGCCTATTCGCGTTCCTCGTAGGTGTCGTGGCGATGGTGCCAAGTCTCGATCTCAGAGCCGAAACGACGCCGCTCAGCCAGGACGCGTTTCTTCGAGCGAAACAGGTAACGGTGGGAATCCTAACAGATACCCAAGACCAGCGAATGCCGGAAAGGCCTGGCAAAGTTGCCGTCCGTGGAACCGGGTTTCACCTGCGAGATGGCTATGTGATTACGGCAAGACATGCCGCGGAAAAGCATGATCTCTCGGCAGGGATGATCATTCAGAAACAGATCCGCCTACTCACGCATGATCTCCATGAGCTTTCTGCCGATCTCGTAGGCGATAGCGCCTTTATGGATGTGGTGGTGTATCGAGTGGTCGAACGGCATCGCTCTAAATTGCAGGCTGGGACGTCATTTTCCATGGAGGAAGTTTCACCGGGAATGGAGGTCTTCACAGTCGGCTATCCGCTTGGTTGGGGGCCGACGATGGCCTTTGGGAGGCTCGGCAATACCAACACATTTCTGCAAACCGTCGATACTCGACTGATCCAGGCAGACCTTTCGGCATGCAGCGGAAACTCCGGAGGTGGACTGTTCAACGCGCAAGGAGAAGTTGTCGGCATTCTCCATGCTGTGATTCAAACGGATAAAGAAGAGACCCAGGCATACTGTAGCCGCATGGCTTTTGCCATTCCGGGAAGCCTTGCCGAACGTATCGTCCAAGCCGCTCTTTCGGGGAAACCGATTACGTTTTCGAAGCTCGGGATCCATATGACGTCGGTGAAGGATGGGACGAGGTTGCGCGTGGCGGTGAAAGATGTCGCGGAGCCCGCGAAAACGGCAGGTATTCAGAAACACGATATCTTGTTGGCGATTGAGGATGCGGAGATTCTTGATGGGGCTCAGCTCAAGAATTACCTTATCGAGCGTACCAGCCCAGGCCAAGAGGTTGCCGTCAAAGTCCGCCGAGTCGATGCCGATCTGACGTTTCATGTGGTGTTGAGCGGAGGAGAAAAATAGAGGGCGTAGAATCGCTCTGATTGCTCATTCTGCAGCAGAATCACGTATTTCCAGAAGGTGGGTACAGGCCTCCATTCTGCTGTTCCACCCCATGGAGTTTTCCCGCTGCCGATGGGTAAAATGTGGCATTCTCGCAAGAGGCTTCGAGATGAGGATTCGGACCATTCGAGGAAGAATCGTATTGGCCATTGTGCTGGTGGGATGTATTCCCTTGGTGATCGGACTCATTCTCGCGTATGTCTCGGGAATGCGGTCTCTCCGCGATGTCATCGGAGGGAATCTGCAAGCCGTCGCGATTCAAGCCGCCGATCGAGTGACGATGTTGGTCCAGAGCGAAGTGCAAGCTGTTCGACTACTGGGGTCCACCCCGTTGCGCGTTCGTCAGCCTGTTGAGTCCGCCAATCGTTCTTATCCCTTGGAACTGAACAGTGTCCAGCGTGTCATCGAGGAGCGGGCCAAGCTGTGGCAAGAGGGGGATAAGATCGGCGGGCATCTGTTGGATGTAGAGCTCTCCCGCTTTCTGCTGGAAACGAAAGTTCGAGGAGGGGATAAAGTCATCGGCCTGCTCATTGCGGATCAGCACGGGGCTCTGGTGGCCGCCAGCTCAGATCCCGACCACTTCTATTTCGGTGATGAACCGTGGTGGAAAGCTGTTGTGGCTGGGAGTGGCGATCAGGTGTATGTCAGTGGCTTGATCGCAGCTCAGGAAGGGTCGTTTCGCACATCAGAAGAAACGATTGATATTGCAGTGCCGATCCTTGACGAACGGCAGCGGGTGATGATCGGAGCGGTCAAAGCCTCCTACCGATTCGATACCCTCTTCGCCATGATTAAGGACATTCGTATCG
Organism: uncultured Nitrospira sp.; assembly: GCA_902500755.1. GTDB lineage: Bacteria > Nitrospirota > Nitrospiria > Nitrospirales > Nitrospiraceae > Nitrospira_D. Next base: position 30,387 of record CABVRV010000025.1, on the reverse strand, counting down.
GGCAGACGGGCCATGCCATGTTGTATGACGATGCAGGAAATCCTCTGGTCTGTCCGATCCTCCCTCGGCAAGCCCATCGTATCCCGGGTCAGCTGATGACGATGATTGTGTCTTCGGAGCCCGGTTGGGGGATCGCAGAAGATGATGGGCATGGCGCAACCGATACGGTTGTGGGGTATGCGCCGGTTGCTCAGCTTCGATTGCCGGATAATCCATGGCACGTGTTTGTCCGGCAACAGCCCGTGGAGAGTTATGCGCCGATCCGTGATCAACTCCGAAATCTGGCGATCATCGGACTTGTCATGCTGGGACTTCTATGGGCCATCGGGCGGTATGTCGCCGCGCGCATTGCCCGTCCGACTCAGCTGTTGCAAGCCGGTGTTGAAGCAATCAGTCAGGGGACTTATGACCGTCCGCTTCACATCCATACGGGTGATGAATTTGAAGAACTGGCCGTCGCAGTCCATCGGATGGCTGATCGGTTGCAGGCGTCTCGCGCTGAGCTTGAAGGATTGAATCAGGACCTGTCCCGTCGCGTGGAAGAAAAGACACTGGAAATCACCAGGCACATGAGAAGCCTGGAGTTGGCTGAGCGGCTTGCTTCGTTGGGTAAAGTCGCAAGTGGGATCGCACATGAGATCAACAATCCTCTTGGGATTATTTTGAATCGTATCGAATGCATGGAGGCCGATGCGTCTCGCTCTCTGATGCCCGCTGAGGTCAGGCGTGATCTCTTGGCGGTCCGAGCGCAGGCCGAACGTATTTTACGGGTCACGAGAAGCATTCTGACCTTTTCGCGTGGGACGGTGTCGACTCTCAAACCGGTTGATGTCAATAGCGTCGTGCGTTCATGCCTCGCTATTGCAGACGAAAGGGTATCGGCCCTTTCCGTTCGGCTTGAGCCGCTGTTGGCGCCGTCGCTCCCTCCGATCATGGGGGATCGTGATCGATTAGAGACGGTCATTCTCAATCTGATCAACAATGCCATCGATGCGGTCAGTCCCCTTGCCACACGTGGCATCGTGTCGATCCACACAAAGACGCTGCAGATTGATGGGAAATCATGGGTCGAGGTGGTCGTGGCAGATAACGGTCCTGGGATCTCCGGCGAGATTATCAGTCGAGTCTTCGACCCGTTTTTCAGCACGAAGCCGGTCGGGCAAGGGACGGGACTTGGACTGTTCTTGACGTATGGGATCGTGTCCGACCACCGGGGGCGGATCGAGGTGAAGAACGGGGAAACGGGCGCGCAGTTTGTCGTTTCGCTGCCTGCCGTTGGCCACAGCGGAATCGTTGAGGAAGTAGTATGGGAATCGCAGGAAAAGTTCTCATAGTTGACGACGAAATAGAGGCCCTGGAAAACTGTCGAAGAATCCTATGCCGCGTGCCCTTTGATTGCGTGGTGTCCTCTGATCCGGCTGAGGCAATCAAACTGATCGAACGCGAGCGCCCCGGTCTTGTGTTGACGGACCTGCGAATGCCGAGACTCGATGGAATCGAAGTGTTGGCTGCCGCCAAACGAACGGATCCGTCCGTGCAGGTCGTGTTGTTGACCGCCCATGCAACGGTTGAGACTGCGGTGACGGCGATGCGGTACGGCGCGTTTGATTACATCACGAAACCCTTTACCAGCGATGAGCTTGTTCAGGTGGCGCGGCGGGCGTTCGACATCAAGACGTCGAACGGTGGAGATGCGGCGCCATATCTTGCTGAAGTCTCTTCCGGACAAGCGCAAGTTCGATGGTCGGAGCACACCGGTCGATTAGTTGGGAATAGTCCGGCCATGCATGAAGTCGTGAAGCTCATCAACCGGGTGGCACCGACGGATTCAAACGTGCTCGTCTATGGAGAGAGCGGGACCGGAAAGGAAATGGTTGCTCGCTTGATCCACGAAGCAAGTCTTCGTGTAAACCGCCCGTTTATTCCGTTGGATTGCGCCTCGTTACCGGACTCGCTCTTAGAATCTGAGCTGTTCGGTCATGAGAGGGGAGCGTTTACCGGGGCGCATGTCGCGAAGTCTGGTCTGTTTGAGGCGGCGGACGAAGGAACCATCTTTCTTGATGAAGTCAGCGGGATGACCCCGAATCTTCAGGCTCGGCTCTTGCGCGTGTTACAAGAACGACATGTGCGTCGTGTGGGCGGGATTCGTCTGACCCCTGTAGACGTCCGCGTGATCGCCGCCTCCAACCAGGACCTCGAAGAACTCTGCAAACAAGGGATGTTTCGGCAAGATCTCTATTATCGATTGAACGTCATATCCATCATGCTTCCGCCTCTCCGATCCCGCGGGGGAGATATTCTTCTCCTAGCCAATGAATTTCTGACCAGGTTTGCGCAACGGGTTCGATCCGACGGTCATGCGGTTCCGACCATTGCCTCCTCCGCAGCCGATATCCTGATGCGATATTCTTGGCCTGGGAATGTACGGGAGTTGCAGAATGTCATGGAACGCGCTGCGGTGTTGGTCGACGGCGCCATGGTCAGGAGCGAGCATCTTCCCGAACGCCTTGTGCATTCAACTGAAAAAGATGTGTTGCCGCCGGAAGGCGCGTCATTTAAACAGGCGAAACAGCAAGCCGTTGAAGCGTTTGAGCGGGAATTTCTCTTAGAGCTACTTAAGCGCAACGATGGGCATATGAGTCGAGCGGCGCGTGAAGCGGGTGTGGATCGCAAAACTATTGAGCGGATGGTCAAGAAGCATGGCTTACGCGGATCATTCTGATCGTGCAAGCTTCTCTTAATGGGGCGCCTCATCCCCATTTCGTGCCTTACGATATCCATCACAATCATCTTTTTAATCAGGCACTTTGATAGGTGATGCGCAAGCTATGGGGCGACGGTGTCCCAAATGCGCTTCGCTCTACAACGTGCTCCGGTAAAAATCCCTCGAAATAGTAGGTTGATTCGTCTCGAGATCGCTAGGAATAAATTTTGCTCTATTACGTTTCATGAGTTCAATCGATTTGTGTGTAAGATCGAGTATCTGACCTGTCTGGTGGGGAACTGGGAACGAAAGGACCGACCTCCTCGAGAACCCTCCGGTGACATTCGGGCCCTACCAGACTCATAACGTGATGACTGACATCAGGACAGTGACGAATCGGAATGTGAGATCCTAAGGAGGAGGCGTAACGTATGGGTGTTTCAACGAAATGGGTTCAGTCAACGGTCTACGGGCTGGCAGTCTGCCTGCTATTGGCTGGGGAGCTGCCGGCCGGCGCAATTATGTCGCACGATGCGCATGTCGATCAAAATTCGACAGCGGATCTAGCGACACCTGTCAGTGCGCAGGCGGGCCCAGCGCTGATGGACAAGATGTCGAAGGCTGTGGAGCAGATCGAGCGGCAGGTTCAGACACGAGGACCATTCCAGGGAGCGAGTGCTCATGCAATGCAACAGGGGGTCCTGCTCGTCGCTGATGATATGGACAAGGTAAAGGTGACGCAGGGTGGCCGATGCCCAGCCAACGCACCGGTGCGATCGTATGACGTGACTGCGATGAATGTCGAAATCACGGTCAATCGGTTCGGAGATTTTTACCCTGGTTTCATGTATGCCCTGACGGAGAATGTCGCCGGAGTGCGGGAAGAAGAGACAAAGAATAGAACTGCCCGGGATAGTGAGGATCCGACCTTTGCCGAGGGGGCTATCTCCAACGGGTTGCAAGGGGATTTGATTCAGCCGCTGGTCATTCGCGCTAATCAGGGTGATTGTCTCAGGATCACACTGCGTAATCAGATCGAGGGCGAGCCCACGAATATGATCATCAATGGCTCGCAAATGTTGGTTGCCAACAGCGGAAAACCGGCGACGGCCAACAATCCTGAGGCCTTGGTCGCCTCAGGAAAGACCGGGGAGTTCGAATGGTACATCCAGCCGGATACACAAGAAGGTGGACATGCATTTCATAGTCATGCCACCCGCGATCAATACTCATTGGGCTTGTTGGGCTCGCTCGTGGTTGAGCCGCGAGGGGCACGTTTCCTGAGTCCCTTCACGGGGGAAGACATGAAGAGCGGCTGGGAGGCCATGATCGATGTTGCCAGCGGATCAGACTTCCGAGAGTTCGTGATCTTCTATCATGAGGCCGGCGATGAGACCTTCCGCTTGTTGAATCGTAAAGGGGATATGCTGCCCCAACGTGACCCCCATACCGACACCTATCGGCCAGCGGCGCGGTTGCTCAATTACCGGAGTGAGCCGCATGGCACAAGGCTTGAGATGCAGGAGCATTTGGTTGGCTTTGCCGATGAGTCCCAGGGCTACGGATCTTATACGTTTGGTGATCCAGCGACCACCATCCCGCGTTCCTATCTCGGTGATCCAGCGAAGTTCCGGATGGTCGGTGGATCAGAGATTGTCCATTCTCACCACCTCCATGGTGGATCGATCCGTTGGGCGAGACAGCCTGGGACCAGCAAGCTGGATCCAACTCTGTCTAAGAACGGTCCAGTCAAGTTCCCGTTAATCAATGATACTTCGGACCGGTTGGATGTGCAGTCAATCGGACCGTCCGAGATATATGATGAAGTGATCGAGGGCGGATCAGGCGGGTTGCAAGCGTTGGCCGGCGAATTCGTATTTCACTGCCACATCCCGCAGCACTATGTCACGGGCATGTGGGGTTTCTGGCGCGTGTACAACACGTTGCAGTCTCCTGGATTCCAGACCGATGTGATGAAGCCGCTTGTCGAGTTGCCGGATCGGCAAGGTAAGATTAAAGCTGCCGTCAGCTCCGACAAGTTGGTTGGCACCACGGTCGATTGGTACGGCGGCAAGAAGTATGAGATCACCAAGGACAAGACGGATTGGAAAGCCAATCCCGTCAAGGTCTCCATCAAGGATTGGGTGGAGTACATGCTTCCTCCGCAGGGATTGCCTGGTAAAACAGAGGATCAAGTTAAGCAAGCTAAGGCAAACGATCCAACGGTGGTGAACTGGAAGTGGGAAGGCGCGTTAGCATTGAATGAGCCGGAAACCCCGCATAAGTGGGCCGACTATGTCTCGCCTGCGCCGCTCAAGCGTCTGCCGATCACTTTTGACCCGCAAACGGGTAAGCTTGCATTCCCCTGGCTGCGTCCGCACCTCGGGAAGCGTCCACCCTTTGCGCCGAACCACGGTGGCGCACCCTGGCTAGAACCGTTCCGTGTTCGAGAAGATGGGACAAGGGATACCGAGCCACCGAAGCCAGGGGCGCAGGGTCCATGGAGCTTGTGTCCGGAAAATGCTCCTCGAAAGTTCTTCACGATCCATTCCATCACTTTGCCGATCACGCTCAAGCCGGCGACAGAAAAGACGGCGGCGGTCGTTGATCCGATCGGTATGATCTATGTATTGCACGAAGAGGAAGCTGAAGTTCGCAAGAATCCCAAGAAGCAGTTGCCATTAGTCATCCGCGGCAACGTGTATGATTGCGTGGACGTCATCTTCAAGAATGAAATTCCTGATGATGCGCGCACTGGATGGTCGAACAAGATCAACCTCCATCCACATTTCTTCCAGTTCGATACGAGTGCGTCCGATGGTCCGACGATCGGCTTCTCGTATGACATGTCGTTGCGGGCCTTCACGATGTTGAAGGATCCTGAGCCGACCAAGGGCATGCCGCTCCCGGGCAACACGGTGTTGACGGCAGATACCAAGGCCGGTGCCCGAAGCATCACCGTAGCGGATACGTCCAAGTTCCATGTAAACACGGAGCTTGGGGTGGGGATGGATGATCCGAAGTTCTTCGAGGTGGCACGAATCAAGACCATCAACGGCAAGACCATCACCTTCGATGCGCCGTTGAAGCACGGGCACAAGAAGAATGACATTGCCAGCGTAGAGTTCATCCGTGAGCGCTGGTATGTCGATGCGGATCTCGGCACCGTATACTGGCATGATCATGTTTTTGGCACCGATACCTGGGGCCATGGCCTCTTCTCGGCTTTCATCACTGAGCCACCACGGTCGACCTATCATGATCCGGTGACGGGGAAAGAAATCCGGAGCGGCCCTATTGCAGACATTCATACCTTGGAGCCGGTTTCTGCGCATATTCGCGGTAGTTTCCGTGAAGTCATGATGCATATCATGGATAGCAACGCCCGATCGGCAGAGTTGATCACGACCGATAATCCTCAGGCGAAAATGAATGCGGTCACGGTGGATGGGCCTCCATCCCATCAATTCCCCGAGAAGATCAATAAGTCTGCCATGTGGTTCTTGAACGGGGGTGAGGCCACGACGGGTAGCGGCTACAGCATGCGTGTGGAGCCGTTGAGCGTACGACTGGCCAATAATCCTGACCCGTCCAAACTCTTTGTTTCCGGTATTCATGGTGATCCAGGTACTCCGTTGTTGCGGACGTATCTCGGTGACCCGATTCTCGTGCGGGCGCTTGTTGGGTCGGCCAATGAGGTGCATACCTGGCACGTGACCGGACATTGGTTCCCGATGGAACGGTACGGGAAGGATGCCATGCCGCGCAGCACGGTCCATTTGGTGATCGGTGAGCGGTATGATCCGGCTATTCCAGCGGCTGGTGGTCCGCAAAAGCAGGCGGGCGACTATCTCTACTACAGCGGCCGTGCCTCACACTTTGCGGAAGGCAGTTGGGGCTTGTTCCGGGTGTTTGATGAAATGCAAGGCGATCTGAAGCCGTTGCCTGGACGAGAGCAGATTCAAAAATCTGCCCCGTCGGTGTGCCCGGCTGATGCGCTGGTGAAGACCTTCAACGTCTCGGCGATCGATCAACAGATTCGGTACCATGAAGGGGCGCCGGGTGTGATGGAAGTCGATCTTGAGCGGAAGATGGTCTTCGGCAATGAACAGGGCAAGATGTATGTGCTCGACGGAGACCGTGGACGGGTGAAGGCCGGAGAACTCAAGCCGAGCCCACTGACTCTGCACGTCAATGTCGGCGATTGTGTCAAGATCAATCTGAAGAATGAAATGACGAAAGAACGAGCCGGATTCCACGTCGATATGATGGCGTTTAACCCGAAGGATTCATTCGGTGCCAATGTGGGCAACAATCCCGGTGATCAAACTGTTGGTCCCGGCGAAAGCAAGACCTACACCTACTATGCTCACCCTGAATATGGGGAGCTTGCTGCTCTGATTCAGGATTGGGGTAACGTCGTGGAAAACCCACGAAACGGCCTGTTTGGCTCTATCATCGTTGGTCCGAAAGGATCGCGGTATCGTGACCCAGTCTCGGGTGACGATATCACGATGAAGAGCAGCTGGCGTGCCGATGTCCTTGTAGACCGGACGCTACCGGGAAATGAAAGCCGGAAGAACTACCGCGATTTCTCGTTGATGTTCCAGGACGAGGACAACATCGTGGGAGTCAGCTTCATGCCCTACATTCAACAGGTCGCCGGTATTACGGCGGTGAACTACCGCTCGGAGCCGACAGCATGGCGGATGGAAAAGGGCTGTGACATTCCTGAGGTGTTCGCCTGCGTGAAAGCAGGGGAAACGCCATCGACTCCGCTGCTCCAGGCACATGTTGGCGACCCAGTGGCCGTTCACGTCTTGGGTGCCTTCAGTGAACAAGTGCAACTGTTCACGATCGACGGCCATGAGTGGCCGCATGAACCGTACATGCAGGGTGCCGACCAAGTCAGCACCATGGAGTTCGGTGGGTCCGAAATCATCAATGCCCATCTTACCGGCGGCGCCGGCGGTCCGAATAAGATCGTGGGTGACTATTTATGGAAGAATCAGCGACCGGCCTACGCCAATGCAGGGCAGTGGGGCCTGTTCAAAGTTCTCCCTGTCGATGACCAACGGATCAAGCCGTTAATGCCACAAGTTCCTCCCTCAAGAACGGCTGAGCGACCGTCGGGTAAGGTAAAAGCCTCTGCGACATCGCTGAAAGCTAAAAAGTAGAGATCTGCGGCCTACCCACCTCCCCGGAGGGTATGCCGCCGTCCTGCTCGATGAATTGAAGTGTATCCACCTGGGGAGCCTTCGCTCCCCAGCGTTATTTTTGACAGGAGCGATAGTCATGAGCTGTGTCACTCGATGGCGCGTGTGGATTGTTCTCAGGGCTACTCTTATCTTGCTTCTCGGCATCGCCTGGACGGTTGATGCCTTAGCCTACGAATCGATGTCTGTCGTCAATGGAGGGTCCATCAAGGGGAGGGTTCATTTCATCGGCAACCTTCCTGATCCGTCTGCCTTTAAGCTGAACCGCTATCCTGACCAAGTGTATTGTGGGGCCCTGTCCGATGGATCGGGTTATCGTCTGCTACGTGAGGTGATGGTGGATGCGCAAGGTGGATTGAAAGACGTGGTTGTGACGATTGAGGGCGTGACAAGGGGCAAGCCGTTCGAATTTGAAGAAACCAAGTTGGAAGTCAATATCTGTCAGTTTGTGCCGTATGTGTCAGTCATGCGCAACGAGCATCCGATGATGGTGAAAAACCTGGATTCCGTCGCGCATGATCTGCAAGTCTACGAACGAGATTGGGAACACGTCTTCATCATGTTTCATCGTCCTGCCCTGACGAAAGGCGGGACTCAGGATATTGTTCGATTTACAGGAGATCGCCGTGGCGTCATTATGCAATGCGGGATGCATCCGTACATGCAAGGGCATGGCCTTGCCGTAGACAATCCATACTACACGGTGACGGGGACCGAGGGGCTGTTTGATATCGGCGATCTTCCGGCAGGTACTTACCGAATCCGAGCCTGGCACCCGATACTGGGAGAACAAGAGCGGGAATTCACCGTGGCGGCTGGAGAAAGCAGTTCAGTGGAGTTTACCTTTAAGGCAAAATAGCGATGCGTGTACGGTGGCATGTGATCGGTCTGCTACTCATCGTCCTGCTGAGTGAAATTACCGCGCTGGCCGCGTTCGGCGAGGTTGCGGCGGTGCAGACGGTGAGCCGTGTCGAGGTGGTGTTTGCCAATCACTATCGAGCACGTGAAGCGGAACTCAAACAGGAATTTGCTCAAGCCGGATTTCTGAACGTACATTTTCAATTTGCCCGGATGGGCCAACCGCCACAGAATATTGGATTGGGACGAGAGGTCCCAGCCGAGAAGGCCAGAGAAGCGATCCGATTGGCGCTGAAATACAACCTGGGAGTGGGTATCTTACTGCCGGAGCGATTGTTTCCTCCTAGGTTTATCACCATTGCGTCATCAAATTATGATGACACCGTCGAGTATCCGATTGATCCAGCGACCTTAATGAGGTTGCAGAATCCAGAGTTGACGACGGAAGCATTTCATCGTCTTTATCATGAGCTGACATCTGCCGTGATTATCCCCAAGGGGCGCTATTAATGGCGGTCATACGGTTGCAGAATCGAGACTTCGGCATTGCGTCGATGATCCGGGGGATCATAGTCGTCGGTATGTCACTTATCGCACACACGATGGTGCTTGCTGGTGAGCCGAGCCAAAGCTTGAAGGAAGCGGCGGATGGATTGAGATCGAATGCTGAAGATATGGTGGCCCATGGCGGCATGGGTGACGCGAAGGCCATACTTCATCATTGCGGAGAGGCTACCCGATATGCAGAGGCACTGATCAAGCAGCTACCGACCTCCCATCCAGGACGAGAAGAAGGAGTTGCGTCTCTTCACGACGTCGTCAAGCAGTGTACACGAGTGTCAGAGATCGGCAGCCATGCGGACCCTGGGGTGCTGCTCAACCCTGCCATCAAAGCTCGCACAGCTGCGCGCGCATCGGTGAAGGCACTCGGATTCACCAAGTAGAAATAGCTTCTGTTCTTCCCTTTAGAAGACGCCCATTCCATCTCAGTTGTTTGTTATTACGGCTGCTCAGCCGTAGCATGCACACATGTACTCTATTACAGAGCACAAGCAATAATCATACCGTCACAACTAGGGGAAGTACTAGTTTCAACATCACTACTTAAAGAGCACACTGCATCGCCCCAAAGAATTTATTCTTCTATTTCGCTAGCTTTTGAATATAACCCCGTTTTTTTAGGAGAGACTATGAAGCAAACGACCGTTGAGCGAAGGCGTCCGTTCCAGAAGGGGGCTTCTCCCATAATCGGAAATGGATCTTTCGACGGTTCGGTGGAGCTTGGCCAAATCCTCCATGTCATGACGGCCTATCGGAATGGAGATTTCAGCGTGCGGCTGCCGGCCACGTGGACCGGTGTTGTGGGAAAGATGGCCGATACGATGAACGACATCCTTGCAGTCAGTGAACGACGAGCCAACGAAACAGTGCGGGTGTGCCGGGTCATCGGCAAGGAAGGTCGGTTGCGACAGCGGCTCTCGGTGCCGGGCGTCATGGGAGGGTGGGCGGACGAAATCGCATCGTTAAATACTTTGATCGATGATTTGGTGTCGCCGACCACAGAAGTGACCAGAGCGGTAGGGGCGGTGGCCAAAGGTGATTTGAGCCAGGCAATGGCGCTTGAAAAAGACGGGCGTCCGCTGGAGGGCGAGTTCCTACGCAGCGCCAAGTTGGTCAATAAGATGATTGAGCAGTTGTCGGTGTTTACCTCTGAAGTCACCCGCGTCGCGCGTGAGGTCGGCACAGAAGGCAAACTGGGTGGGCAAGCGCAGGTGAAAGGGGTAAGCGGTGTCTGGAAGGAGTTGACCGACTCCGTTAATCAGATGGCCGGCAACCTGACGGCGCAGGTGCGGAACATCGCGGAGGTGACGATCGCCGTAGCCAACGGAGACCTTTCGAAGAAGATCACCGTGGATGTGCGCGGTGAAATCTTGCAATTGAAAGAAGCCATCAACACGATGGTGGAACAGTTGCGGTCGTTTGCCTCGGAAGTGACGCGCGTCGCCCGCGAAGTCGGCACGGAAGGCATGCTCGGCGGTCAGGCGGTCGTGCCCGGTGTGGCTGGCACCTGGAAAGACTTGACTGACAACGTGAACTCGATGGCCTCGAACTTAACGGCGCAGGTCCGGAATATCGTCGAGGTCACAGTGGCGGTGGCCCGTGGCGACCTGTCGCGCAAGATCACCGTAGACGTGCGCGGGGAAATTCTCCAGCTCAAAGAAACGATTAATACCATGGTGGAGCAACTGCGGTCGTTCGCTTCGGAAGTCACGCGTGTCGCCCGCGAAGTCGGGACGGAAGGCAAACTTGGCGTGAACGCGGCCGTGCCGGGCGTCGGTGGGACGTGGAAAGACTTGACCGACTCGGTCAACGCGATGGCCAACAATCTGACGGCGCAGGTGCGGAACATCGCCGAGGTCGCGACCGCCGTGGCGCGCGGGGACTTGTCGCGCAAGATCACGGTAGACGTCAAGGGCGAAATCCTTGAATTGAAGAACACTATCAATACGATGGTGGACCAGTTGAACGGGTTCGCGGCGGAAGTGACGCGCGTTGCCCGCGACGTAGGGACCGAAGGCAAGCTTGGCGTGCAGGCCGTCGTGCCGGGCGTCGGCGGGACGTGGAAAGACTTGACCGACTCGGTCAACGCGATGGGCGCGAACCTCACGGCACAGGTACGCAATCTCGCCGAGGTCGCGACCGCCGTGGCGCGCGGGGACTTGTCGCGCAAGATCACGGTAGACGTCAAGGGCGAAATCCTTGAATTGAAGAACACTATCAATACGATGGTGGACCAGTTGAACGGGTTCGCGGCGGAAGTGACGCGCGTTGCCCGCGACGTAGGGACCGAAGGCAAGCTTGGCGTGCAGGCCGTCGTGCCGGGCGTCGGCGGGACGTGGAAGGACCTGACCGATAATGTCAACTCGATGGCGAACAATCTAACCGCGCAGGTGCGGAACATCGCCGAGGTCGCGACGTCGGTTGCGCGCGGCGACCTGTCTCGGAAAATCACGGTGGATGTGAGCGGCGAAATCCTCCAGCTCAAAGAGACCATCAACGTGATGGTTGAGCAACTGCGCTCGTTCGCGTCGGAAGTCACGCGCGTGGCCCGCGAGGTCGGGACGGAAGGCAAGCTCGGCGGGCAAGCCCAGGTGAAAGGCGTGAGCGGCGTGTGGAAAGAATTGACGGAGAGCGTCAACGAAATGGGAGGCAACCTCACGGCGCAAGTGCGGAACATCGCAGAAGTCACGGTCGCGGTCGCGAATGGCGACCTATCGAAGAAAATCATCGTCGACGTGCGCGGCGAAATCTTGCAGTTGAAGGAGGCCATCAACACGATGGTTGAACAGTTGCGGTCGTTTGCCTCGGAAGTGACCCGCGTTGCGCGCGAAGTGGGTACCGAGGGCAAGCTCGGCGGGCAAGCCCAGGTGAAAGGGGTAAGCGGTGTGTGGAAAGAGTTGACCGACTCGGTCAACCAAATGGCCGGCAACTTGACCGATCAAGTCCGGAACATTGCGGAAGTCACGATCGCGGTCGCGAACGGGGACCTGTCGAAAAAGATAACGGTCGATGTCCGGGGGGAAATTTTGCAGCTCAAGGAAGCCGCCAATACGATGGTGGAACAGCTACGGTCGTTCGCCTCGGAGGTGACGCGCGTCGCCCGCGAAGTCGGGACGGAAGGCAAGCTCGGCGGGCAGGCTTTGGTGCCAGGCGTGGCGGGGACATGGAAGGATCTCACCGACAATGTCAATTCTATGGCTTCGAATCTCACGGCGCAGGTGCGCAACATTGCGGAAGTCACCATCGCGGTGGCGAACGGCGACCTGTCGCGTAAAATCACCGTCGACGTACGAGGGGAAATCTTACAATTGAAGGAAGCCATCAACACCATGGTGGAGCAACTACGATCGTTCGCCTCGGAGGTGACGCGCGTCGCCCGCGAAGTCGGCACCGAAGGCCGGCTGGGCGTGCAGGCGGTCGTCCCCGGGGTGGCTGGGACGTGGAAAGATTTGACCGATTCGGTCAACGCGATGGGCGCGAATTTGACGGCGCAGGTGCGGAACATTGCCGAGGTTACGACCGCCGTGGCGCGCGGGGACTTGTCGCGCAAGATCACGGTAGATGTCAAGGGCGAAATCCTCGAATTGAAGAACACCATCAACACGATGGTGGACCAGTTGAACGCCTTCGCGGCAGAAGTCACCCGCGTGGCGCGCGAAGTGGGTACTGAAGGAAAACTGGGCGGACAGGCCGTCGTGCCGGGCGTCGGCGGGACGTGGAAGGATTTGACCGACTCGGTCAACGTCATGGCGACAAACCTGACTGACCAGGTGCGCGGCATCGTGAAGGTGGTCACTGCGGTGGCGAACGGCAATCTACGGCAGAAGCTCACGGTCGAAGCCAAAGGCGAAGTGGCCGCGCTTGGTGAAACCATCAACAACATGACCGATACGCTCGCGACCTTCGCCGACCAGGTGACTAACGTGGCCCGTGAAGTCGGCGTCGAAGGCCGGCTTGGTGGCCAGGCCAATGTGCCCGGCGCCGCCGGGACATGGAAGGACTTGACCGGCAACGTAAATCTCCTCGCTGCCAATCTGACCACGCAGGTACGCGCGATCGCCGAGGTAGCGACCGCAGTGACGAAGGGCGACTTGACCAGGTCCATCCAAGTGGAGACTCGCGGCGAAGTCGCCGAGTTGAAAGACAATATCAATACGATGATCGACAACCTGCGCGATACGACGGAGCGTAACAAGGAGCAGGACTGGCTGAAGAGTAACGTGGCAAAATTCACCCGAATGCTGCAGGGCCAGCGTGACCTGTTCACGGTGGGGCAGATACTGCTGTCCGAATTGGCTCCGCTCGTCGAGGCGCAGGAAGGCACAATCTATCAAATGGACATCGTCGAAGGGGAGCGACCATCGCTTCGACTTTTGGCCTCCTATGCTCGGCAACGGGATCAAGTGGAGCGATTTGCGGCCGGCGAAGGGTTAGTCGGCCAATGCGCGGTGGAAAAACAGCGTATCTTATTGGCCGACATTCCGACCTCTTATACGTTCATTCATTCGAGCCTTGGAGAATCCTTGCCGGCCAACATCGTCATCTTGCCCGTGCTCTTTGAGGGCCAGACGAAGGCGGTCATCGAATTGGCGTCGCTGCGTCCCTTTACCGTGACCCACTTAATGTTTCTGGAACAGCTGACCCAAAGCATCGGCGTAGTCCTCAACACGATCGAGGCCACGATGCGGACCGAGAACCTCTTGCAACAATCGCAACAGCTCACCACCGAACTGCAGTCTCAACAAAAAGAATTGACTCAGACCAACGAGGAGCTTGAACGCAAGGCGAAGCAGCTGGCAGAACGTAACACGGAAGTCGAGCGTAAGAATAAAGAAGTGGAGCAAGCTCGCCGTGCGCTGGAAGAAAAAGCGGCTGAGTTGGCACTCACCTCGAAGTACAAGTCGGAATTCCTGGCCAACATGTCCCATGAGCTCCGGACGCCGCTCAACAGCATTCTGATCCTAGGCCAACAGCTCGGCGACAACACGGGCGGCAATTTGACAGCCAAGCAGGTCGAGTTCGCCAAGAACATCCACAGCGCCGGGTCGGACCTGCTGAACCTGATCAACGACATTCTGGACTTGTCCAAGATCGAATCGGGTACGGTGACGGTGGAGGCGGAGGAAATGACGTTCATGGCGCTGCGCGAGAGTGTGGAGCGGAATTTCCGGCACATCGCCGAGTCGAAGAATCTGCCCTTCAATCTAGAGTTCGACGGCAAGCTGCCGCGGGCCTTTACTACGGATCCCAAGCGGCTGCAGCAGATCTTGAAGAATCTGCTATCCAACGCCTTCAAGTTTACCTCCCAGGGCCAGGTGTCGATGCACATCCGGATAGCCGCGGAGGGCTGGACGATGGACCATCCGGTGTTGAGCCGCGCTCACGCGGTCATGGCGCTGTCAATCATCGATACCGGGATCGGCATCGCTCCAGAGAAGCAGAAGCTCATCTTCGAAGCCTTCCAACAGGCCGACGCCGGCACCAGCCGCAAATACGGAGGCACGGGGTTGGGCCTGGCGATCAGCCGCGAGCTGGCGACGCTCTTGGGGGGCGAAATCCGCCTGATTAGCGAAATGCGGCGGGGAAGCACCTTCACATTGTTCCTTCCGCTCGTCTATACCGGTCCTTCGTCGGCGAAAATCCTGACGTCGAGCCAGACCCTGGACCATATCGAACGGACGACGGTCTTGCCGATTCTGCCGGTGGCGCGGGAAGAGCAGATTTCCGACGACCGGGAGCTCATTGTCCCGGGCGACCCGGTCCTGCTGATCATCGAAGACGATCCCCATTATGCCCGGGTGCTGCTGGGGCTGGCCCACGACAAGGGCTTCAAGGGCATTGTCGCCACGAAGGGCAAGCAAGGGTTGGATCTTGCGGAGGAGTACATGCCGGCGGCCATCACGCTGGACATTTTCCTCCCCGATATTCTGGGTTGGACCGTGCTCAACAATCTGAAGCTGAATCCGAACACCCGGCACATTCCCGTGCAGATTATTTCCCTCGAAGAGGAAGAGCACCACGGGCTCTCGCACGGCGCGTTTTCCTATATGGTCAAGCCGGTGACGACTGAAGGGCTCGAGTCGTGCTTCGACCGCATCCGCAATTTCATCACGCCTCACCTGAAGCGGCTGTTGGTAGTGGAAGACAACGAAGTAGAAAGCCGCAGCATCAACGAACTGCTGCTGTCTGACGATATCGAAATCGTCAACGTGGACACCGGCGCAGCAGCGCTGGAGGCGCTCCGCACCCAAATGTTCGACTGCTGCGTGCTGGACCTACGGCTGCCGGATATGAGCGGGTTCGAGCTGCTCGAAGAAGTCAAGGCGGATCCCGCGCTGAGCCATGTGCCGATCGTCGTGTTCACCGGCAAGGATTTGAGCGCTGAGGAGGAACAGCAGCTGAGGGGAGTGGCCAAGAGTGTGGTGCTGAAGGACGTGCAGTCACCCGAGCGACTGTTCGACGAGACGGCGCTGTTCCTGCACCGGGTTGTGACCAATCTACCCGAAACCAAGCAACAACTGTTGGCGCGGCTGCATCAGTCCAACGACGTGCTAAAAGGGCATAAAGTATTGGTTGTCGACGACGACGCGCGCAACATCTTCGCTCTGACCACGGTGCTCGAAAATCAGGGGATGGATGTGATGACCGCCACCAACGGCCGGCAAGCAATCGAGCTGATCCACACCGCGCCGGAACTGAGCGTCGTGCTCATGGACATCATGATGCCCGAGATGGACGGGTATACGACGATCCGTGAGATCCGCAAGCAGCCGAAGTTCCGCTCCATGCCGATCCTGGCCTTGACGGCCAAGGCGATGAAAGGGGATCGTGAAAAGTGCCTGGAAGCCGGCGCGTCCGATTACCTTGCGAAGCCGGTTAACACCGAGCAACTGCTGTCGATGCTGCGTGTGTGGTTGTACCGGTAAAGACGTTGATCGTCAACCATGAACCATTAATTGACAGAAACTGCGCATGCTCTGTTCTTGCGTTTAACGAATGATGGTTCCACGTGTAACGTGTCGCACATGAAAGATTCCGTCAATATCTTATTAGTCGACGACGACATACGGAACCTGGACGTGCTGGAAAGTGTGCTGACCACGGCGGATTACCGCCTGTTCCGCGCCCGGTCCGCCGACGAGGCCTTACTGGCACTCGTGCGCGAGGAATTCGCCGTCATCGTACTGGACGTACGAATGCCGGACCTCAGCGGCTACGAACTGGCGCAGCTGATCAAGCGGCGCAAGCGCACGCAGCATGTGCCTATCATCTTTCTAACCGCTTATTACGGCGAGGACGAAGACGTGCTGCAGGGTTATGGCGCAGGCGCGGTGGACTATTTGAGCAAGCCGGTCAATCCGCTGATTCTACGGTCGAAGGTGGCAGTGCTTGTGGATCTGTTCCGGAAAACGCGAACACTGGAGTCGATGAACCGAGCCATGGAATCCGAGATCGAAGAACGGCTGGCACAATTGAAAGCGTCGCTCCATGAGAAAGATATTTTGCTGCGGGAAATCCATCATCGCGTGAAGAACAATCTGCAGATCGTATCGAGTCTCATTGACCTGCAAGCGGCTCGGCAAAAAGGTCGGGACGTACAGGCACTTTTCCGGGATGCCCGTGACCGAGTCCGTTCGATGGCGCTCGTACACGAGAAGCTCTATCAGTCCGAAGATCTTGCCCAGACCGAATTGGGCACATACACGAAAAATCTTATGAAGGAACTCTTTCAGGCCCACGGGGAAGTCTCATCGAAGGTACGGCTAAATATGCAGTTGGAACCGGTGCGTTTGCCTGTTGATCGGGCGATCCCTTGCGGCTTGATCTTGAACGAGTTGGCGACCAACAGCCTCAAACATGCGTTTGTAGGCCGGCAGGAAGGCCTCATCGAAATATGCTTGACGTGTATTGGAAACCGATCCGTGCGGCTCGTCTTTCGGGATGATGGAAAAGGGTTTCCTTCTGGCTTCGATTGGCATGCTACCGAGTCGCTGGGTTTGCGCCTGGTCCGCATGCTCAGCGAGCAATTACAAGCCGATCTCAGGCATCGCAACGGATCGGGAACCACTTTTGAGATCTGCTTCGACATCCATGGGAAAGAGATCGCGCATTCGAGAGAGCGCTAATGGCGAAAGCGAGCATTCTCATCGTTGAAGATGAAGCCATCGTCGCAGCCGACCTCGCTGATAAATTGGAACGGGCTGGTTACGACATCGTGGGCACCGTCTCGCGAGGCGAGCATGCCCTCCGTATGGTGCGGCAGAATCGGCCTGATCTGATACTCATGGACATCCGATTAGCCGGTCCATTGGACGGCATTGATGTTGCGAAGTCTTTGAAGATGTCTACGGACGTACCTGTGGTATTTCTCACAGCCCACTCAGACGACGAGACGATCAGGCGCGCGGGCCTCACGGATCCGTTTGGCTACATCCTCAAACCATTCGAAGAGCGAGATCTCACCACGCAGATTGAAATCGCTTTATACAGGTATCAGGCGGAACGCGCCCTCCGGGACAGTGAGAGTAAATATCGCGCCCTCGTGGAAACGGCCTTCGACGGCATTATCACCATCGACGGACAAGGGACTATTCAGTCTTGCAATGCCGCCGTGGAACGGATGTTCGGATATCCACGGGAAGACCTGCTTCGCCGGAACGTCTCTCTATTGATGCCTGAGGCGTTCCCCGAAGGACAGCACAGTCCGCTCGGGCGTTTCACTACAGCGGAAACTGGCGGAGTCTTCAACGGATTAGGGGAGAGTACGGGCCGGCGTTCCGATGGGCTCATATTTCCGCTGGAAATCTCCCTGAACCAGGTTTCGATGGGAACGGAAATCACGTACACCGCCATTATTCGAGACGTGACGGAACGCCATGCGATTCATCAAAAAGTCTGCAACCTAGCGGACCAATTGGAGCAGCGAGTCGAGCTTCGCACGTTGGAATTGGTGCAATCCCAAGCCCGGCTCCGGGGATTGGCCGCCGAGCTGAGTTTCATTGAGCAGCGAGAGCGGAAACGAGTGGCGACCGATCTACATGATCACTTGGCGCAGCTGCTTGTATTGGGCCGCCTTCAACTCGGTCAAGCGAAGGTGCTCATGAGCGGGCATTCGACCCGCGCCACCTTGCTCATCGACAAAACCATAGAAGTGCTGAATGACTCGCTTCAGTACACGCGCACATTAATCGCCGACCTCAGTCCTCCTGTACTGCGGGATTTCGGGCTTCCCTCCGCTCTCGAATGGCTTGGAGACCATATGCAACGGCATAATTTGACGGTTAGGGTGCATTGGTCGGGACGCCAGGAGCTGAACCTGCCTGATGACCTCATTGTGCTCTTATTTCAATCCGTTCGAGAGCTATTGATCAATGCGGCCAAGCATGCCGGGTCTGGCAAAGCTGTCGTTTCAGCTCAACAGCTTGATGGTTCGCTACTGATTGAAGTTAGGGATGATGGGCAAGGGTTTGATCCGAAAGCGATTCGAAGCGATATGACACCACAGTCATCAAAATTCGGATTATATAGCATCAAAGAACGGATGATCGCCATGGGGGGACAGCTCGACCTGCGATCGTCCCCCGGGGAGGGAACGACGGCGACGCTGATGCTACCGATTAACAAGCCGGTCGCGGCTTCATCTGCGCTAGATCACGTGCAAACTCCTCAGAAGCGAGAATCGAGAGCGGCTGATGGTACTTCTTTTCTATCACCGGAGAACGACGCATGCTCTGCCCCGATTCGAGTGCTCTTGGTCGACGACCATACGGTCGTTCGTCAAGGATTGCGTTCGCTCATGCAAAGTTATGCCGATATGCTCGTGGTCGGCGAGGCAGACAACGGCGTGGAAGCCGTCGCCATGGCGGATGCCCTCCTGCCTGATGTCGTGATCATGGACGTCAACATGCCTAAAATGAACGGCGTCCAGGCGACCGGCCAGATCAAAGCTCGGCACCCATCCATGGTGGTCATCGGCTTTTCGATGCATGACGACAGCCGATATGAGCAGGGAATGAAGACTGCGGGGGCCGCCGGTTATATTACGAAAGACTCGATTTCAGATCATTTATACGACCTCGTGCGTGCCAGCCGCCCAGCCAATCGGCGGGAAATTCCGAATAAGGACGATGTCCTGAGTCATGCGCATCCCAATGAGAATATCAAACCTTTACCGCAAAACCGCCTGTTTTAAGGGGAAACATGGCATCCGTCATTCCACTGGAGGTCCGTCAATTCATTCTCCAGCGTATCGATTCCATCGCTCAATTAGAAGCGGTGCTGTTGCTGCGACAAAGCCCGGATAGCTGGTGGGAAACCAAGCAGGTGGCGGACCGGTTGTATATTTCCGCGGAGGACTGCGCGCCGGTTTTGGACGGGCTGTGCCGCCAAGGTTTGCTGATATACAGGAAGGAACTAAGCCCTCTTTACCGGTACAGGCCCGACACGGGAGAGCTTCGAGAAATGGTGGATCGGCTCGCCTATTACTATTCGAAGCACCTGGTCCCGGTTTCGAATCTGGTGCACGCAAAGGCCAGGATGCGCATCGAAGGGTTCGCGCGGGCATTCGACCTGACATCGGAGGAATAAAATGGCAACGTTGATCTACAGCCTTTGCGCCATGACGGCCGTCCTCTGCGCCTGGTTGCTATTGCAGGCGTATGGAAGAAGCAGCAACCGGCTGTTGTTTTGGAGCGGGCTCTTCTTCGTCATCGTGGCGGGTAACAACATACTCCTTATGGTCGATAAGCTGGTCTTTGAGTCGGTCGATTTGACTATATTACGGTATATCGTCGCCTTGGGAGCGCAGGGCATCTTACTCTTCGGACTGATTTTTGAACAAGAATGAGGAGAAGCGACATGTGGGGATCGGAACAATTGAAGGAATTGTTGCTCGGCGGCATCATTATGGGGAACGCGGTTGCCACACTGTTCTTCATCAAGTACTGGAAAATGACCGGCGATCGATTCTTTCTTTTCTTCGCTTGGGCCTTTGTGCTGGAAGCTGTGTGCCGCGTCATCTTGGCGGCTTATGTAGTGAATTCGGAAATCAGACCCCTCGTCTACTCCATTCGACTTTTCTCCCACTGCCTGATCTTGGCCGGTATTCTCGATAAGAACCGCGTGTCGATCCGAAAGCTGCTGTTTGAGCGGACGTAACAAAGAGTGGAGAGTGGGCAGTGAGGAGCGAAGAGAAAAGCGGGAAGAAGAGCAGGGAGTGCTCGTTCTGCGTATTAGGTAGAGGACGAGGCCTCGTCATGCCGCCGCGCAGCGGCGCAGGCGATCCATGATCGCGACCCCTAGCCCTTCTTCCGTACAAGGCTCCGCATAGATCCGATCCAGACCAAGGGAGTCCATCCTCCTCAACGCTGCAAACAAATGACGTGCGACTTCTCTCAGATCGCCGGTTGCAGAGAGAACTTCAACGACGGCAAAACGATCGTCGGTATCTCTTGCTGCCGAGTGGGTCAGTAAGCCCGCGCGCTCATTATCTTTTAGGATAGGCCTTGCTCCGGCTGAGGCTAAGATGATTAGTTGCGTCCGCGTTGCGTAGTGGCGTGACGATTGACCGGGTGCGATCGGTTTGTGATTCACAGTCGCGGTCTGGTGAATAGAGCCGATGACGGTGCTGAGTTGCTCGATGGTCATGCTGCCTGGGCGCAATAATTCGGGCTGTGGTCCTGCCAGTGAAACGATCGTCGATTCGACTCCAACCGGACATGGTCCGCCATCGAGTATGAGATCCACGTTACCTCCAAGCCCATCAGCCACATGCTGAGCCGTTGTTGGGCTGACGTAGCCGAACGGATTGGCGCTGGGGGCAGCGATGGGGGTGCCTGCTTCTCTTATGAGAGCTTGCGCTATTGGGTGGTTCGGCATTCGAACTGCAACTGTCGACAAGCCGGCTGTGACGAGATCAGGGACGACCGATTGCTTTGGCAAGACCAACGTCAACGGACCGGGCCAGAATGCGTCCATGAGCTGCTGCCCCAGAGGAGGCAGGGATCCAACCACCATCTCCAACTGCTTGAGGTCAGCGACGTGGACGATGAGCGGATCAAACTGTGGACGTTGCTTGACCTCGAAGACCTTCGCTGCTGCTTCCGGATTCAAGGCATCACAGCCAAGGCCATAGACTGTTTCGGTTGGGAATGCGACAAGGCCGCCCGTCTTGATGATCCTGCCTGCCAGACGAATAGATGCTGCATCTGATGCTGAGAGGATAGTCGCTTTGGAACGATGGGTCTCTGCGTCCATGGGAATGCCGTGCCGATGCCCGATCAACTATTCCTTTACGCTCATGGTGATGATGATCGGCTCTAACGGATTGTCTCGCTCATCGCGAGGAACGCTGACGATCTTGTCGACCACTTCGATTCCACGAAAGACTTCTCCAAACACCGTATAGCGACGATCAAGACCGCTATTGTCGTCCACGCAGATGAAAAATTGAGAGCCATTGTCGTTGAAGTCGCGTGTGCTGTTACTCTCACGCGGCATTTTGGCCATGGATAAGGCGCCACGCTTGTGTGGATAGTCACTCGGCTCGGGTGACAGAAAGTACCCTGGTCCTCCTGTTCCATGGAGCAGGCGATCGGGATGCTTGCTCAGCGGGTCGCCGCCTTGAATAATGAACCCCGGTACTACACGGTGGAAGGTGGTGCCGTCATAAAAACCGATCTTTACGAGGTTGATTAGGTTCTCGACATGACGTGGGGCTGCGTCAGAATAGAGACGAAGTTTGATCTCGCCGAGCCTCGTCGTAATCGTAATGCGAGGGTCTTTTTTTTGAAACTGCATGCTCATGGTCTGACTGTATCAAGGCAGTCTTCTCGATAACAAGGACTGGAAACGACGCTGAGTTCATTCCGTCACGGCGCAAGACGATCTTTTGCGAGTCCGTCCCCTGGCGTGATGCCGAGCCACATGATTCCACCGATAAGGGCCATGACCGCGGCAAAGCCGAGCGAAGCGGGCCATCCCCACTGGTGAGCGAGCCATGGAGTGAGCGTAGGAGAAAGGGCTCCGCCAAGATTGGCGCCCATATTCATGAGACCTGACAGGCTGCCGGCATGGGCGGGGGAAAGATCGCTCGTCGAAGACCAATAGGCGCCGATGGTGAAGTAGAGCCAGCCTGCGCCCAATGAGAGGCCGGCGATCGCCAGATAGGGAGATTCCACACTGGCGCCGAGCGCAATCGAGCCTGCAGCCAGCCCCATGCCGGTCATGCCCACGATCCGACGGCCTTTGGTGATACCGAGGCGCATCGCTAATCGATCGGTAACCCATCCTCCGAGCGGACAAGAGATAAGGATTGTCAGAAAGGGGGCGGCCGCAAACAATCCACCACTTAAGATGGTGAAACCACGTTCATTCACAAGATAGAGATAGAACCATGACATGTAGACATATGCGACATAGCCCAGACACCCGTAGCTCATCACGAGCCACCAGACACTCCGTGTGTTTCGGAAGGTAGTCCAAGGAATCGAAGGCTGCGTGACGGAAACCGAAACCTTGGATTGTCCTGTCCCGTGATGTTTGTGCCAACGATGACTGGTTGGACGGTCAGCGGCCAAGAGCCACCAGATCACGGCAAGGCCTATCCCTAAGCCGCTTGAAAGATAAAACGCCGTCTGCCAGCCATAGTTGACCATAATCCAAGCAGTGAGGGGTGGAGTAATCGCCGCGCCGATTCCGATTCCACCGATGGCAATGCCGATGCCGAGACCGCGTTCATGTAGCGGGAGCCAGTCGGTAACGGCGCGATTAAAGGTCGGCAGTGCCGCCGCTTCTCCCACTCCAAGGAGAAATCTCATACAGGCCAGAGCGCCCACCACTCCCAACGGCCCGGCCAGAAATGAGGTCGCCGCGATGGCTGTCCAGGCGGTGAAGATCGACCACCAGACCAGCGCGATCGTCAGCACGATGCGAATGCCCCAGCGATCGCTGAGCCAGCCACCAGGGATCTGGAACAGCGCGTATCCGACGACGAATGCCGAAAAAATCAGGCCCATTTCCTGATCGGTCAGCCCCAGCGCCGGCATCATCTGCCGGGCTGTGACGGAGATATTCACGCGATCGATGTAGGTGACGACGCTGATGGCGAACAGAAGCCCGAGAATCAACCAGCGTAGGGGAGAGAGAGGCGAAGAATCCGTGCCGCTTGTTGATATGGTCTCATTCACGATTCAGCGATTGAATTCAGGCGAGGATATGTGTTCTGGATGCGGCAGGTTCTCGAATATACGAGCGAGGTGCCGCTTCTGAAAAGGAAGCGGCACCGGCGCCGTCTAATTCTTGACGATTTCCAGGAGTTCGACTTCAAACACTAAAGTGGATCCCGGCTTAATAACCGGTGGTGATCCCGCGTCACCATAGGCCAGATTGGCCGGGCAAACCAGCCGGCTTTTTCCGCCGACTTTGATCTGCTGGACGCCTTCCGTCCAACACTTGATGACTTTATCAAGAGGAAAGGTGGCCGGTTCTCCCCGCTTGACGGAACTATCGAATACCGTTCCGTCGGTTAATGTGCCATGATAATGAACCTTCACCGTATCCGCTGCCTTTGGCGTCGCACCAGAGCCTGGTTTGATGGGGGTGATGACGATGCCTGATTCCGTCTTGGTCGCCCCTTTCTCCGCAGCCGCTTTTGTCAAAAATGCGGCGCCCGCCTTCTTTTCACCCTCGGCGACCATCGCGAGGCGAGACTGTTGCAGCAGTTGAATCTTTGGTCCAAATGTTTGGAGATCGACCTTTTGAGGGCGCTTGAGCACACCGTCGGTCATACCGTGCTTGACCATATCAAGCTCGGTCTCGCTCAACGAAAACGTTCCCAGTGATTGACTGATCGCTAACCCAAGGGCATACAAAGTTTTCTGGTCATCGTTGCTTGGATCCGACGAGGCTGCGAGCGCTGGAGCCGTAAGGAGGCACAGCCCAGTGGCCAGGCACAGGGCATGAATTCGCATGGATGACATGGATAAATGGTCCTTTCTTATGAAGGGCTAATGCTAATGTAGATCGTAAGGATACGATACACGTTCTCATCTCACAATAGAAATCTTACGGCACCGCACACAAAGGAAGCTGCAGGTTGACTAACCAGAGAGATGTGAATCGGAAAGAATGGCGGAGAGGGAGGGATTTGAACCCTCGGTAGAGATTTTGTCCCTACGGCGGTTTAGCAAACCGCTGCCTTCGGCCACTCGGCCACCTCTCCACGTCACAAATCAGAAGGATCACGCCGCATCCACAACGGAAACCGTCGATAGGGCGGGAGTGCACTGACGGGAGGCATCTTACCTCAGCCCATGTGAAGGGCACAAGAGAGGAATCAGGATCAGGCGACATTTAGGGGGAATGGGCACATGTTCAGAGATGCCGGCTTGCGGAGCTTGAGGAGGCTCTGATGCGGTAGGTTAGGAGTCGCTGTCCAGAGAAAAGAAAATAGGGGTCAGGCGGCGGTCTTCTCCGGCTGATGATTCACGGCATGTACGAAAGCTTCCGACTGTGTCATCACCCCGTCTTTGAACGGCACGCTGGAGGCCACCAACGGCAGCAACTCCGGCGCATGCAGCTTCCGCCACGACTTCTCGGCGACTCGGAGTATTTTCCACATGATCACCTTGGCTCCCTTGACGTGTTGATAGCGTCGGGAG
Source organism: uncultured Nitrospira sp. (assembly GCA_902500755.1). Taxonomy (GTDB): domain Bacteria; phylum Nitrospirota; class Nitrospiria; order Nitrospirales; family Nitrospiraceae; genus Nitrospira_D. The sequence continues at coordinate 5,389 of CABVRV010000025.1, read as the reverse complement.
GCGTTGGTGCGGAGCTGCATCGAGTCAAATGGCGAGACCACGATGTTCGTCGTGCGGAGATAACGCCAATGCTCCTTCGGAAAAGCATAGAAGGTCACCATTCGCTCCCAGTCCCGCAACAGCGTCGCGACCGCTTTCCCCCCCGTCTTTCTGTATCTCCGCACAAATTCGTCTCGCCGCCGCTCGCATTCGGTCTGTGTCTCCGCGCACGGCATTGTCTTCAGCAGCTGACTCGCCTTCGGCCTGGCTTTCTTTGGGAGTGCATTGAGGACATTGGTGATCTTGTGATTCCAGCATCCTTGCTTCTCACCGGAAGGATGGATCTCGCCCAGGGCTGCCCACAAGCCGAGGCGCCCATCGGCCACTGTGAGCCGCGGGAACGTGAGCCCACGGTGCTTGAGGTCGAGCAGGAGCTTGAGCCAACTTCTCTTACTCTCCCGGTTGCCGCTCTCACAGGCCAACACAATCCTCTCGCCGGTGATGAGCGTGCCCACGATCGTGAGAAGTGCGCTCTTGCGATCCTCAATGCCTGCCTTTACATAGAGGCCGTCGGCCCACCAATAGACGACCGCTAGATCCGACAGATCCCGCTTTCCCCACGCGTCATACTCCAGCTGGAAGAAGGTCTTGAGCCGTTGGATCGAGCTCGCTGACGGCGACGCGTCTTCGCCCAGCAGGCTTCGCAGCGCCTCATCGAAGTCTCCCGTGGACAGCCCCTGCACGTACAGATCCGGGAGCATACTACCGGCTTCCCGAGGCCGCGGGGTGAGCAGCGGTAGGACCTTGCTCTCAAAGCGCTCGGCGAGGTCCCGCACCCTTGGGTGAAGAACCGTGACGCTCCCGCCTATTACTGAAGACTGATGAGGTGTCCCATAAGCATCTCGGCTTCCAGCGGGTAACTGAAGCAGCGGCACTGTGTCTCGGTGTCGGTGCAGGGCCCCGCCGAAGAACGTGGCTACTTCCTCCTCCAGGATCTGCTGTAGGTGGACCTGGATCTTCCCTCTCACCCACTGCTTCAGCCTGTCGTCACAGGCTGTTCTTGACTCGACGATCCCCTGGTGGCCCTTATCCTGCATGGCGGCGTATCCGTTCTCCTCGGAGACCACCAATGCGGTCGTTGATGGCTCCACCTCAGGAATACGCCACCGAGATCCAATTTTTACACATAAAGACGATACCTCTCGGTGTAGGTACGTTCGAAGTGTTTGCAGGTCCATCACGAGTCGACGCACCAACTCCACAAACTGCCAGAGAAGACTCGATTGAGTCATAGATGGACCAGGGTTGTTCTGGAACGAGTCGGTTGGTCCTTCCACCCTCAGGAGAGGAATTGTGTATCGGAGTTCGACGTGACTTGGCCGCACGACTCCGCTGAGGGCCAGCATCTGGAGCGTTGCTCGATTCTTTCGCTTGCGGTCGAAGTATGCCTGGAAGTGATGAATCACCATCTCATAGACTCCGTGATAATTCATGACGTTACGCAAAGACAAACGCTTGAGATTTAGATCCATAAGGCACTCTTGAACTCGGCATCCAAGTTCCCTGGATGACTGCATCGGCGGCAACGGACAAACAAGCTCGAGGCATCTGCTACGCTCGCGCCTCTGAGGACCAGTTGATAGGTGTTTCCTCCACAGAAGGGACATGCCTTGCCGTGAATGTCTTTTGGGATAGGCCCTGTCGTGTCTCCGGGTTTCTCCATTGTCGCCCTCCATGCGAAGTGGCTGTGGTGTCGTTGGACTGGGGTCAGGATAAACCGCTGGGAATGTGCCGCAAATACCGTGAAGGTACGATGACATGAGCCAAAGAGGGGCCATTGGTTTCGAGGCTAGATCTGAAGCGGTCAGTCGTGTCTCTCAACCGTCGGGATGCCTTTGGCAGATATCCGCGAATATAGATTATGGGTGAAGGTAGGCCCCTTCGGGAGGAGAAGAAGCCTTTTGCTGTCTGTGGGTGGGCATCCACAGCAGCGACCTTCACCCAAGTCTCATTTCATCAGGGATTGGTGTGGAAGGTAAGATGGTCATTTTCCTACATGAGAGATACTGAGGCGATGCTGGTGTCACGCACGAATCAGGATCTGCTCAGCCTTCCTGCGAGAAGAGGGTGAGGCCTGATCCTCAACGGCAATGAATTGTCTGAGACGCGCTTGGTCCTCTGGCGACGTAATGAGTAGGTCGACCTTGATCCAATGCTGCTTTACCCATTGGACCTCCGCTAATTCGACAAAGATGCACGAGCTTTCGTTAGGCAGCCACAGACGAAGTTTGACGTAGTCACCGGGGTGCAGGCGTTCTGGTCGTGAAATGGTGGGGGAGGAGGACGAGAGGTCATAGATGCAGCCATCGCCCGTTAAGTTTGCATTGTCGTTTGATAGGATGCAGTCGATTTCGATTTTTGATAGCAGTGCCGAAGGCATGTTGTCTCCTCTTAAAGGGAGGCTCAATAATGTTTGCACGGTAATATAGGGATGGGAGTTTGGACTACTCCCCTGGTAGGTGGTGAGGCCCAGCTTAGGTGGTATCACCAACGTGCTGATCGTACACGGAAGCTATTAGATTATGGCAGAGAGCACACTGCTAAAGGCGAAATCGACTTGTAAGGCGTGAGGCAGAAACGCGGGAGAAGATTAACGTAGAAGAAAAGAATGGCGGAGGGGGCGAGATTTGAACCCCCTCTCAATGGGCGTTGCTCAATCCTGACAAGCTCTTTGATCGGCGAAAACGGAGCTTTGTTCCTCTCGCATTACAGCAGGGCTGAAGGACTCTCTTTACTGGACATCCACCAAGTATCCTGAGACTGAAATCCCTGCGACGCTTGAGAAATAGTACTTAGCGCCGGGGCTTAGCAACATTTTGAACGGCAAACTAAAAACAAAAACGTCGGTGATTCCGCCAGCTGGGTCGTTAATCTTTGTTGCAAGGAAATTGTGGAAGCCGGCACCGTTCAACCCTAGTGCTGAATCCGTTACAGCCATCGTGGTACCCGTGTTTTGAAAAGCCGTAGGGGCAGGCTTGAAGATAAACCCAGATACGTGTTCGATCACCAACTGTTTTCCCGCCGGGACTTGACACTGATTTTGTTCACTGGTGCCGCATAAAAGGCCCCCGATGGTATTCGAGTAACTTGTTTGTGGCGTTGTCACGACGAGAGGCATGTTGATCACCTTGACCTTTTGGGGCTTCGCTGCCAGCGTTTCCGCTACACCAAAGATTTCCCCGCCCAGTAGCATCGCTGCCGTAAAGGTGAGGAGCTGACGCGCTGTACCTATCCGATTCCGTTTCATTTCCATGTGTAACCTTCCCCTTCCAACCAATGATAATGGTTTGTCTTGGAATTGCTCAGTATTGCCCGCTGGTAGCGATCCGCCTGGGGTATTGTGTGTTTGTTGGCTCTTACTCTCGCAGTGCATGAGGAAGACTTCAGCAAGAGGTATGCCTTAAAATGGTAAGCGAGATTTTCAATGGAAAAACTCAATGGTTGACGGGGTAGCCGAGAGTGAAAGAATCAAGAGTGACACACTAGCGAATCGAATTGGATACAGTCGAGGAATGATCAGTATCGACGACATCCTGGAACTACTCCTCAAGCACGGGCTGACCTCGCACTAGTCACAAAGCTTGCTGGAGTGGTTGGGGCGGATTATTGAGATGGGGCAGCGGTTGGCAAAGGCACCACATGCTATGTTGAAACTTCGATACATCGACGTGTGCTTCTGGAGTGTGTTGCGTCAACACCAGATCGAAGATCCGTCAGCGTGCGTGGGTCCACCCGGATGTTACTGGACCTCCTCGGGATTCTTTGAACGGGCTAGCCATACTACTACAGAACCAATGGGAGAAGGCTATTAGTCTGGAAATGAGGACAGGGCAGACGGTCACTAGCGTGTTCTATTGAAATGATAGGAGGACGATCAAGCCGATTCACCTAAAGGTCCTCTATCGACGTTGGAAAGAAGCCTGTAAGCGGGCTGGGGTGCTGCGCTCTGTGGTGATGAAATTGACGGGGCACAAGACCAAGGCGGTCTATCGACGCTATGCGATTGTGAGTGAGGCAGGCATGAGTGAGAGGTTGAGGAAGTTAGCGAAACTCGAAGAGACCTTGCGGGAGAAACTCCAGCTTTGTGGAACTCCCACGGAGTTTAGCCACAATTCCTGAGACAAAAGTGCAAATTACGCGGGAAAATATGGCGGAGGGGGCGAGATTTGAACTCGCGGATGAGTTACCATCTCCGGTTTTTAAGACCAACCGGAGTCATTTTCACCTGATCTCACAAGCGCACAGAAAGACGAGGAAACCCACAAGAGGAACGAGCCTTAAGCGTATCGGAGGGTTTGCATCCGGTTGCGTGGGATGTGATGGGTGGTAGGGGACACGGTGACACTTTTGGTTACACTTTCAGGCTAGTATGGGGGCTATGTCGAGGCACTAAACTGATTCCATTTCACTGCTTTGTTATCAAGCAACCCCACCGGACCCCACCTCAATCGGCACACCCCCACCGGGTCATGGGTTCAGGATCCATTTTCGCTTTGCGCCACCGGGCCAAAGGCAGACTAGGTACGCATACAACTCGCCTTCTACTAGGGGCATTCCTAGTACCGAGCTCCTTCATGGTGCGTTATGCTTAGTCAGGCAGCAGAGAACGCCAACCCCCTTGGTGATGTTTTTCCTCATGAGTAAAGACATCGTCCATTTTGAGTGGCACCTGACTCCGCGCGGATGGGTACGGGGGGATTGGTCCGCTAATGAACCTCTCCAATCAAAGGTGCCTCCTCCAGCTGATCGTGTTGAAACATGGGTGACAACAGAAATCACGTACGACATGCAGTTCGCAAAGGCAGAAAGGAAATGGTCGCTCGCATGGGCATCTACTCAGCACAGTGAACTTGAGCGAACGGCACTACGGGAAAGCATTCGTGGCCTTGCGCCAGAGTCGGAGACCGCCAAGCCCATTCCCACAGACTTTCCATTGAATTAGGTTTCAGTTTTTCACTACCGACCTTGCCTCAATTGTCACAGCCTCCATTTGGAGAGAAAAGGCGCCACGCAGCCACAACATGCCAACTCACAAAAGGAGACCGGCGCGCTATCAAAAGACCCGAGTGAGTTAAAGGATGTGGTCGGAAGCACGGACTCCACAGCCAAGGAGGACGTGGCTCGCGGGTCAGGTTTTGTCGTTGGAGGAGTGGATTGCAAGTTCAGACCAGGCGATCAGGTTCGTATTGAGGCATCCGATATGGGTACTGCCACAACAATTAAGCAGATTTCACGAGGCTCTGGAAGGTGAGTATTGGCCTACAGCATTCATCATGACCGTAAACGTGGGTAATCGTGACCTTCCCCCTTTTATTACACCAACGCTGAGGAAGTTGCCTCCTGTGTCAGC